>CAZWBV010000022.1:0-1112 GCA_964632225.1 uncultured Gammaproteobacteria bacterium
AAAATATTTTAATTTTTTGCTAAACCGACCAAACAATTTCCCAGTGGAAGACAAGCCCTTCGGGGTGGTGAATGCCATGGCGATCAAATCTCGCGCTTCATTATCGAGCTTGCTGCTGACAGTCACCGTTTGGTTTGGCAATGAGCGGCTTTTATAAATAATTTTGACTGATTGCT
Source organism: uncultured Gammaproteobacteria bacterium (assembly GCA_964632225.1). Lineage (GTDB taxonomy): Bacteria > Pseudomonadota > Gammaproteobacteria > SG8-11 > SG8-11 > JAADIM01. The sequence goes on from CAZWBV010000022.1 coordinate 177, forward strand.
TCTCCTCGTCTGATAATTTTTTATAGATATTGTCGCGCACCACCGCAGCCCGGCACTGCTTGTTTTCAAACGCCTCATAGACGCCTTTAAATCCGCCTTTGACTTCATGAATGTCGGGCTGGATAAAGGGGTTATCATAAAGCGAATAAACGGTCACTGTACCCAAATTTGGCGATGCTAAACCGCAAACCTTGTACCCGGCGAGCCCACGTAAATTATTAATTTTGTCGTCATCTGATTTTGCCAGTATATAAAAATTTAGCGAACCCGGTAACGTTGCAACAGGGCTGTGTTGGAGATGCTTAATACGCCATGCGGCAAAATGTGGGCCATCGAACACAATGTCGTATTTTCCGTTACGCATATTAACTGAATATTGAAACCACCCACCTGGGTGTTCATACTTTACTTCCCGGCCCAACAATTCGCTAAGCTGTTCGGCAATAGGGCCATACATTTGTTCCCCTTTTTCCTGGGTTTCTCTAGGGGGGGCGGAAAACGTAAAATCTGCTAACGTAGCAGTAGAATAGAGAGTAACAACAAGCAATATGAAAAAATTAGCTATAACTTTCATTTTATTAATACCTCAATGCGGCAATTAGTTTAAAGTTTTCTGCCTTGCCTTAATTAGTATTCGAGTTAATGGCATGGCGGAGCTTTATTAATTAGTTGTCACAAGGACTAGGACTTTCCTGGTCTACGTGAACCCCGGTTCCGGCGGGGGCGGTATTGTTCTCAGCGAATAATCATACCTAACTGTAACGCCAACTGAATTTATCTTTAGTCTGTTTTGTGAGCCAGTTAACAAATTTAAAAAAGTCAGTCAGTAAAACGTAGCAATTCTCAGCAATATGGAGAATCATTGTTTCAACTAATAACTCAGGCCTGTTTGGTTTATGTACGATTCACATATTGGTTTATAATTGACTTCTAAAA
>CAZWBV010000022.1:1122-6118 GCA_964632225.1 uncultured Gammaproteobacteria bacterium
TAATAAATTAACATAATGCAAATTTGCATTAATGAAAATGATAAATATTTTTTTCTTGGTCGGCAAAGCGGATTTTGGGAACAGGGATAAAAAATGTGCTGTTTAATTTTTGGTTTTTTTGGCTTATATTTGTACTAAATAAGAGTGAGTGGCTTTTGCGGTGATTCCGTTGATGCGGCAGGACTATTTTTCGATGTTCACATCGTGGCTGGCACTTCCGGGCAGCATCGGATCAAACAAATCGCCAAATAAACTATGCAATATCAATTTTTGTGCTTCTTTTTTATCTGAACTTTTTGTATTTTGCCACGGTACGATGAATAACATCTGTGGTACTTCTTTGTTTCCCTTTATAATCGTGGTTTTTAGTTCAAGAGTCTCGTCGGCATGTAGATCACTACCCATTAATAAAAAGAGTAATAGTAAACATAAACTGCCAATGGATGAATATTTATTTTTCATAATTTTTCATAACATAGGTTATTTCAGCGAGCGCTTCAGTTCTTCTAACCAATCTGCGGTTTTTTGATCCTTATTTTTAATTAGTTTCAAATAACGCTGGTAATGTTTTATCGCGTTTTTAATGTCCTGTAAATAGACATCGTAGAGCAGGGCTAGATTATAATGTGCAATAGCATAGTCATTTTTACGGTAGATTGCTCGGATATACTGGTGTTGGGCCTGTTTTATATTACCACGTTTGTTCTCGATAACACCAAGCAGGTTCGACGCCTGGGCCATTTGCGGATTTTTTTCCAATGCTTTTTTAACTAATTTTTCTGCCTCGTCAATATTGTTTCGTTTTAGCTGAATAAGCCCGAGGTTGGCCCAAGGGCCTGCGAGTTCCGGGCGGTTGTCAGTGAATGCCAGTAATATTGATTCAGCTTCGTCCAGTTTATTATCATTAAGATAGGTAATACCTTGTTGATATAACTCAATTTCGGCCTCAGGATTGCGTGCGTCTTCCCATGCTGCGTAGTTGTCCGTTAATCCAATGCTACTAAGCTGGCTACAACTGGCCAACAAAATGTTGATCAGTATGAAAATACTAATGTAATACGTTGATATAGGCATCGATTTTTGCATCGCGTTGGTATCTTGCAGGAAATAAGCGTTTCAACTGATTGTGACTTTCGCGGATCCAGGACCCATAATGGCCGTCCTTGATATGTGTCAGATTGGCTTCAAAAAATTCTATGGCTTTTTCCTCAAACGGAAATGCCTGATCCTCCAGAAGGATTTCATATTGCGCCAACTCATCTTTGCTGAGTTCAGACGGACGATCAGAGCTTAGTAAGGCCTGGCTAAATGTGCTATAGATTTCGGCAATGTGGTGTGTCGCTTCGGTTTTTGTTTCTGCTACGCCATATGATGAGGCTTTGCCGAATAGCTTGACTGCCTTCTGTAAGGATTTTTTCTTTTTTTTCAGACTCTTTTTTAGAGGAAGCGTGAGAGTCAAGTTTTTATAAACGCGAAATTCATTTTTTGCCAACATCAGGGCGGCAGAGGAGGCAATGAATTTTGTGCGTGCTGTTTTTCTCTTCCTGGGCGTTTTTTTATCCGTTGTCAATACCTTGTTACGCCACAGGTTGGCACTATCCGGATTATTTTTGGCGTCATATAAAGAAATAAGTTTATATTTTGCTTCCATGTTTTGCGAGTAGGGCTTGCGATACGTTTTTGCGAATTGCGCGTAAGCGTTAATGGCTTTGGGTATCTCATTATTTGACTCATAGAGTTCAGCGGCTTTCCACAACGCGGCTATTTTTGTTGCTCGGTCGCCGTCGGATTTTGACATTCTTTCATATTCCCGGGCTGCTGCCAGGTTTTTTCCAGATCGTAAATAAACCGCCGAAAGTTTCTTGCTGATTTCAGGGTTCAGTTTGTGGCGCGGGAATAGCGTTTGAAATTCCTTGATCATCGTGATGGATGTATCCCACATTTCTTTGTTGATACCTATACCTATCGCTTCACCTAACCCCACAGCGGCTGTATTCGATTCCGGTGCGAGTTGCGCTATGCGTCTAAAGTGCTTAATAGCATTCCGTGTATTGTTATTTTTTCTTGCTGCTTCGCCTTGTTGGAATATCGAAAAAGCAAGTTTGTCTTTAATTTCATACTGAGCGATATATTTAGGATCAGCAGAGTCTAGAATCGATTTGTAAATGCGCTCGGCGTCCTTAAATTGTTTTAGCTCCAGGTAAGCCTGCCCGCGAATAATGTGTGCATTTTCAATGCTGCTTGAATCTGCGTTATCAGAAATAAGTTTTGTCAGCTCAATGGTGTGATTATATTGTTTTGCACTAAAGGCTAATTCTGCGGCGTGAGTTATTATTCCGGATGAACGTGGATCATTTGGGTAGAGTTGGTTATAAAGGGTCGCGTATTTAATATGTTTTTCCAGCCATTTTGTATTCGCGCGGTTTTTTTGGCGAGCCTGGTGCAGGCGGCTGGACAGTAAGATTGTGCTGTATGCTGCCTCTTTGTTGAGGATAATGTCGGCATCATAAGCTGTTTTTTCGTAATGAAAAAGCGCATCTTCAGCATTTTTATTTTCTGATAATAACTGCGCATATAGAAAATGTATGTTGTCTTTACGAGAATGTTGGGAAAAACTGTTCAAATAGCGTTGATACCACTTTTTTGCATTAACAAATTCAGTTTTTTTATGCGCGATTTGATACTTGTTGTGAAAATGCTTTGACATCAAAAGGATGTATTCCCTTAATGAGTGAAAGATTTTTCGTTGTGTTTCCGGGTTTACTTTGTTTGTTTTCCAATAGCGGCTAGCGGGGTGATACGTGAGATAAAAAGACTCTATCGCTGCGTAGGACTTTTGCGGGAAGTCGGCCAAACGCCAGATGTCGATTACCCTTATTTGAGATTCAGCGATATATTGCGAGCGTGGATACTGCTTTACGAAATAAAGCAGTGTTTCTGCAGAATCAGAATAACGATTTTGCTTGAAATAGAGATCGCTGATGCTCAAATAGACCTGGAATACGTGTCTAAATTCGGGTTTTGTTGTTAAATATTGGTAAACCTCTTTTAAATCGCCTATGTTTGAGAATGAGAGTGCGATTGCGCGAAAGTATTCGTTAAAAATATCTCTTTCGGTTGTGGATAGTTTTTGTGGTTCATTGAAGTAGTGATAGGCGACGGCCTCTACAAAGTCATCAATGGCCTCCTCATAATATTCCTGTTTATATTTAGCCCATCCGCGTTTTAATAGTGATTTTTCAATGAATTGATTATCTTTTTTTTGTGAGAAAATAACATTTGTATACTCATCTTCGGCGCGGGCATATTTTTTTTCAGAAAAATGTTGTTCCGCAACACGAAACTGGGCCTCAATATAATAACGTGAATCTGGATATTTGTTGACTATCTCGCTTAACGCCGCGACTGATTTGTCAGGTTTGCCCTGTTGCTCATAGGCGTTGGCCAGATTGTACAGCAGTTTTTCATTGCCTTTCGCGTTGGGATATTCTTGCAACGACAGTGTGATGAGTGCGATCGTTTTATTTAATCGGTTGATATAGGCTGCTTCCATTTTTTCTTCTTTTGCACTCGCCTGACTATTTTCATTGTGTGTGGCTCTGCTGCCGAGTTCAAATTCGAGTTCAGCCAGGCGATTAACGGCTGTTGTGCGGGATTTGTCATCTATTGCCGAGTATTTAAGAAATGTTGCATAGGCTTTTCTGATTTCCTCATTGGATTTAGGTGTGGATGAGGGTCGGGTATGCTTCGAATGCGTATCGGTAATGTCGATATCACCCAAAGTTAGCTGCTGTTTTGTAGTCGTGCCGCACGCGGCCAGTGACGAGAGTAAAAAAGCAAGCACGGCGGTTCTCAACATGGTTTATTCTCTAATGCTGTTATCATAGACACGCGCAAGCCCAAACCTTGACTGATCAATGTAGCTGTTTAAGTGGCTTATCCTCTGATTCAGAAGCTCGTGAATCATTTTAATTAAGGTAGTTTGATAGTCGGAATAAAGTTTGTTAAGTTTGCGGCTGATTTTCTGGTTATTTGGGTTATTTGGGTTATTAGCCAGTTTTTCCAATGCGCTGTAATTTTCAAGAAAATATTTCGGGTACAAGCGGGTGAAGTCCAGCGTATAGTCATTGATGATCAGCTCATGGTTATTTACGACACTATGAGTGCCTGTGTTGAGATGATTATTAATGTTCAACAACAGTTTTTTAATTTCCTCAATACGTTGCGTGTAATGCTCAATGGCTTTTCCAAAACTAGCGGATGCCGTTACGGGTTGGTCATATTTGCTGTATATATAGGGTAACAACAGGTAAGATTCTTCTGAGGGTAAATCGAAACTCATTTTTGCGTTTAAAATATTTACTGCGTTTATTGCGCCGATAAAGTCGTTTTGATTGGCTGCAGTTAGCGCTAAACCGAGCAACGCCCGATTTGCATACTGACTGTTCAGGTTGACGTGACGAAAGGTATCGCGCGCATTGCGGTAGTATTCTTTTCGCATAAGCGAATAACCCAATACGACGAAAAGCCGATTTGCCATTTCATTCGAGACTTTTTCCGGGTGTCGCTGTAATATTTCGTTTATCACCAGATGGGCATCTGTCCACCAGTCCTGGCGAATATACGCGACGGCTTTGTTTAAAGTTGCATAGGCATAGTATTTCGACGTTTTAGGAATGCTTTCATAGACTTTTATTGCCGCTCGATGTTTTTTCAATTTTTGCAATGAAATCCCTTTGATTAGCAGCGCATAGTGTGCGTCATTTGTGACAATATCTGTGAGGATCCCTTCCAGATAATCAAGTGTTTGTTTCCACTTTTGCCGTTTAAAATAGTATTTAGCGAATGCATATTGTGCGTTAGACAGGATGATTCTGTTACTTTCCTGTTGAATTGTTGTAAACAGAGCGATCGCTGAATTCCATTCATTGTGCTCCAATAGAAGTGCAACGAAGTAGGTAATCGACGGTACATCGGTATTATTGCTGATTAAGGC
>CAZWBV010000022.1:6128-16782 GCA_964632225.1 uncultured Gammaproteobacteria bacterium
GGCCAGATTATTTGTAATTAGTGTGATAGCCGCGATGTGTTGATTTTTTGCTACAAGTTCACGAATTGCATGATCGAGCTGAGATAATTGCTCAAATCTTGAAATTTTATATTGTCCGGTCTGTTGGGTTAACGATTTATAATAGCTAGACGATACATTTTGAAAACGCTTATCGAGTTCTTCGATCTCGGTTAAGGCGATTGCCTGACCCCAAACAGGATGGGGGAAAGCAAAGAGTAAGGAGAGTACGAATCCTAACCCCAATATCAACGCAGTTGTTACCCTATTTTTAATCGCAGCTGCAACCGCAGTTGATACCGAAGCTGGTTTAACTGGCAGCGAAACGCAAAATAACGAGGCGGGGTCTGAGTAGGAAAAACGATTCACAATCTGGGTGATCAGGCTTTGGGTGATAAGGCTGCTCCGTCGCTGTTAGCGTCAAAAATATATCATTATTGGCTTAGCACGTCTATGTGCAGCGTCTTCTTTGGGGAGGTTGCAGATACATAAATTCACTTATTTTTTGCACAGTTATTCTGTATTATACCGGTTTTAGTCCTGTCGGTGTCTTTTTGTGCACATTTAACCTAAATAAATCAACCGTCGTTCGACAATTTTGCTTTGAGTAACGAAAAAGGTGACCAATTATGCAACATGGTGAGGCGACAAAGTATTACTATTGCCTAAGTAAAAAACACGCCTTCTGCAGAACAAAAAATATACGTATTAGAAATTCCGAACTAATTCGGGCTAACTGGGGATAATTAAAGAAGTCGAAGTCAGATGAACGAATCCGATAATAAATCAATTGACTTGAATAACAAAGATGTAGGTCAACGCGACACCCGTAGCAAGCAAGCACCTGTGGACGACACGGTGTTAGTGGATCAAGATAAAACACGTGTAGTGCCGTCGAGTGAATCAAAAAAAGAAAAAAGCACTGGGGATGCGGACGCCACGCGATATCAAAGTGCGGCTGCTGACGCGGCGCAGGACAAAACGCGGGCAAAGTCCGAATCTTCTGCGCCAATTGGGGCTGCCCGGGCATCGGCAAGCCAGAATCACATTCAGCCTGATTCCGGGGCTGCTGCGTCAGAGTCTGAAAGTATTGTACTGAAAGAACGCTTTGTTTTGGAAGAAGTGTTGGGCGTAGGCGGCATGGGCGTCGTTCACAAAGCCAAGGACAGACTGAAAATTGAGGCTCGGGATAAAGACCCTTATGTCGCCATAAAAATGTTGAGCGACGAATTTAATGCGCACCCGGAAGCATTTATTGCTCTGCAGCGTGAATCCAGAAAAACACAACGTCTTTCTCACCCAAATATTGTTAAAGTTTTCGATTTTGACAAAGACGGTGACGTCTTCTTCATGACCATGGAATATATGGCGGGCAAACCGCTTAACCGACTTATTAAACAGTACAGCAAAACCGGTCTGCCGTGGGACGACATCCATGTTATTTTCCAGGGAATGTGTTCGGCGCTGCAATATGCGCATGCCGAGAATATTATTCACGCCGATTTTAAGCCTGGAAATATATTGGTTACCACCAACGGTACGGCGAAAATATTTGATTTTGGTATTGCAAAGGCAGTGACGACGATCGAAAAAAGGGATGGATGGCCGGCGCACAAGACTATATTCGATGCGGCCAGTCTGGGGGGATTAACACCCGCGTACGCCAGTTATGAAATGCTTGTCGGGCAGGAGCCAGACATTCGAGATGATATATATGCGCTGGGTTGCATTACCTATGAACTGTTTACGGGTAGACATCCCTTTAACAAAATACAGGCAGATAAAGCCAGGGAGCAGCAATTAAAACCTGAACGCATCACCGGTCTGAAGAAACGACAATGGAAAGCCCTGGAAAAGGCATTAGCCTTTGAACGCGAAGATCGCATAGAATCTGTTGCAGAGTTTTATAAACAGTTTACTGTTACCCATAAACCCCGGTATGCACTTATTGCCTCTGCAATTGTGGTGGCCGTTGTTTTTGGGGTAGTCTATGTGTTGGGAAATAACCCCGCTGACCAACGCGTTGGTGTTTCCGAACAGGATATTCGAAATCAACTGGAATTTAATATTCGACTGGAACTATATAAAGAAGAGTTAATCAGGCTGATGGCTGATTCCAGTTTCTCCGCGCTATGGGAAGACAATATTTGGAAAGAGTTTCAGGGAGTGAATAAATTGTTACCTTCGAAAGATCAGTGGTTGGCGGAGACCAGGGGAAATATTTTTTCTCTGTATCTGAATAAAATTCAAGCTGAAATAACGTCGTCGAGTTTTCGCTATGCGAGACGTTTGATTAAAAATGCAGCGAAATACAGTAATGACTCATCTGATTTAGACACAGAAAAATTAAAACTGGCGGAGGCTATCGCGATTAAAGATGCGAGAAGCAAGCCGAAAAAGCCAGTCAAAAAGAATAAAAGTCAACGTCGAGTCGATGAATACTCAATTGCGCTGACGAATGTGAACAAACAACTAAAGTGCCAGGGCGGCTTGAATATGCGGAATTTTGATATCGCTATAAAAAAATTGAGGTCGTTGAGCCCGAAGAAATATTCAAAAATCAAAAAAAGAATAATTAGATCATTAGCGAAGTGTATTACAAAACTGGGAAAGGAATTTCCTGACCGAGCGCTTGAATCGAAAAAATATGCTCAGCGACTATTCGCAAACAATTCGTTGATTGCTTCAATCAAAATCGTTTCTCGCGATGCGTGTGACGGATCCATAGCAGGATTAGGTGCGCGGGGAGAAAGAGCCGTATGCCGGGATCTGATAAAGGACGTAGGCTATGGGCCGGAATTAGTGGTGGTGCCTGCCAAGGGGGACATAAAAAGTTTTGCAATTGGCAAATATGAGGTTTCCCTGGACCTTGTTGCGCTTTATTGTTCAAAAACAAAGCAATGCTCCATTGCCAAACAGCATCGAGATAATATTCCTGTTTATAGTTTATCGGTTTCAATTGCCAAGGGATACCTAAAATGGCTAAGCAGGAAGACCGGGCAAAAATATCGCCTTCCAACCCGTGACGAATGGGTTTACGCCGCTGCGGCGACGACGAGAAGACATGATCCAAATCGAAACTGCCAGTTTAGTAGTCGTGGTATTCAAAAAGGTGAGAAATTAGTCAAGGTGACCACCGGCAAACAAAATTCCTGGGGCTTGGTTAATTATTTGGGTAATGTCCAAGAATGGGGGTACGGCAAATCCGGTCAACTTGTGGCAATGGGCGGGGGGTACACGCATTCCATGGATGAATGCCAAATTGCAAGCTGGCAACCTCATTCGGGCAAAGCGGATGTGATTACTGGATTCCGTGTGCTGAGAGAATTGAAGAATAAGGTGCGAAATAGATAACGGCTAACCACATTGAAATAGAGAGTGGAATAGAGAGTGGAATAGGGAATCATCGTGAGGCGAGAGGGAAATCGAGGTCAGTTCTTTTATCTTCTGATGAAATACATTCAGATGAAACACATTCTGATGAAACACAGTGATGTGTGTTGTACCTTCCTTGATTATCACCCTAAAAGCGAAAAGTTTTAGTAAATTACTAGAGGATATTTTATGGAAATAGTTAAATTTTTTCAAACAGGTGGGCCTTTTATGTATCCCATTCTGATTATTTTTTCGATTGGCCTGGCTATTGCGATCGAGCGATTTTTATTCCTGAGTAAGGCACAAGCACTCACTAAAAAAACATGGGCGCAGCTTTTACCCATGCTCAATGCGGATGATATTCCGCGTGCGGTTAAGCTAACCGAATCCCTTGATACGCCATTGGCAAATATTCTTAATTATGGGTTTTGCAGGTATCGTGCTAATAGCCGACGCGAAACGATAGAAGCGGCTATGGAGGAAGGGATGATGGACGCGATGCCCGAAATGGAATTGCGTACGCATTACCTGGCGACCTACGCCAATGTGGCAACGCTGCTTGGCTTGCTTGGCACTATCGTTGGGCTTATACAAGCCTTTACCGCGGTTGCTTCCGCTGATCCGGCAGAAAAAGCGGATCTGTTATCTGCGAGTATTTCAGTTGCCATGAATACAACGGCGTTTGGTTTGATGGCGGCGATCCCCTTGTTATTGATCCACTCTTATTTGGTGACTAAAACAGCGCGTTTGGTCGGTAACCTGGAGAATGCCGCAGTTAAAAGTATCAACCTTATGGTGAAGGAGTGAAGGTAGGCTTTATATGAAAAATTTTAGCAAAAAGTATACTGCGGAAGCCGAAGAACTGAACATTACCGCGTTTATGAATTTGATGGTGATACTGGTGCCGTTTTTGTTGATTACAGCTGTTTTTTCCCGAATGTCGGTGTTGGAATTGAACTTGCCGATGCTCAATGCCAAAGAAGAAAATCGTGAAGAAGTTAAACTCGAATTGGAACTTGTGTTGCGCGAGCAAAGTTTCGATATTCAAGATGCCAGATTGGGCTTGATCAGACGTTTTCAACGTAGCGATCAGGAGACCCGCTGGGACTTGTTTTCTGATTTATTGGTGGAGATCAAAACACGTTTTCCAGAGGAAAAGAGCATCACGCTGTTAATGGAACCTTCTATTCGCTACAAAACCTTAATTGCCGTAATGGACCACGTACGAAGCGCGAATGTCGTGCAGGTTGCCTCGGTAGAAACGATTGAATTGTTTCCAGATATATCGATAGGAGATGCCGACGAAGTAGCGGCAGAGCAAAAATAGGACAGCTTCGATGAAAACATTGAAAATAACTAATCGGGCTCAGCGCATGGCGCGCTTCACAAAGCTGCATAAAAAATCGGGACTCAATATTATCTCTTTAATGGATATTTTTACTATCCTGGTTTTCTTTTTGTTAGTCAGTTCATCCAATGTCCAGCAATTGCCCAGCAATAAAGATCTGACGTTGCCAACCACGGTTGCAAATAAAGCCCCAAAGGAAACGTTGGTCATTGCGATTACCCGTGATCGTATTTTGGTGCAGGGTGTCGAGGTGGCCAAAATTGAAGATGTTTTGTCAGACACCAATGAGCTGATATCCGGATTGAAAGAAGAATTGAAATTCCATGCGAACAAGTCAGTGTCGGCGGTAGATAAAAAAGTGGGTCATGCTGTTACGCTTATGGGGGATGAAAATCTTCCTTATCAGCTATTACGAAAAGTTTTATTCACCTGTCGTCAGGTAAATTACACGCGCATCGCTTTCTCAGCGTTGCAGAAGGTTGAAAGGTAAGCTTTGATGAGTGCGATAACGTATGAAAATCAGGTATTGAAGTGGCAGCCTGATGGCGGTGGAAATCATCGGTTTACTGTCATTAATAGCACTGTGCTTATTGTTTTATTGTCGTTTGGTTTCTTTTTATCTTCAGTTGAATTACCGCCGGTAGAACGTAGCGAGGTGACAGATGTCCCCGAACGTGTGGCGCAATTTATTCTACGTAAAGAAAAACGTCAACCAAAACCCAAGCCGGTGCCCAAACCCGAAATTAAATTAGAGCCTAAGGTGAAACCCGTGCTTAAGCCCAAGCCGGAACGTCAACCCAAGCCAAAAAATGCAGAAGACAAAACGCCGTTGACCAATAATCAGAAAAAAATAATCGAAAAGGCCAAGCAGAGCGGACTGTTGGCACTTAGCAATGAATTGGCCGATTTGATGGATACGTCTGATGTGAGCGCGATGGTGAGTGGTAAAATAAATCCAACCTCAGGTGCCAGCGATAAGAGCAAAATAGATACGGATATATTGGCGATTGGCAATAAACAAAACGGTGGTGCTGCAAGATCCAAAGTGACGGATCGTTCTTCAACAATCAATATTACCAAGCTCAGTGATCAACAACGGATCGCAGTGACGCAAACTTTGATGAAAAAGGCGGATGTCGCCGGTGGACAAAAAAATGCAAAAAAGAAGAACCGTGCCAACACGGCATCGGGTAATGCCCGATCGGATGAAGATATCGCCTATGTGATGGATCAGAACAAGGGAACACTGTATACGGTATATCGCCGGGCTCGCCGGGCCAACCCCGGACTGAAGGGGAGGATTGTGTTTGATATCACTATTTTGCCATCCGGCAAGGTGTCTGAGGTCGTTATCCGATCCAGCGAGTTAAATGATCCGAAGCTGGAGCGCCGTTTGCTTGCCCGTGTTAAAAGTTTCGATTTTGGTCAGCGAGACGGCGGCTCAATCTCGGTTATTTACCCGATTGAGTTTCTTCCGTCCTAAACAATAGCCTGAACTCATAGGTGTTCGGAATTTTAGTCATTGGCTAAATTCTGTAACGTCGTGGGTCTATGTTTATGGTTTTTTTCAAACAGCTCACAAGAAAGAAGCTTTATCTTACTCTTCAAGGTTTTAAAATGCGCATTCAACGTTTTAGATTCTGTGCCTTAGACGTTCGCAATAATAAGATTCGTTATTTTAAGGGAGTCTGTATCGAAATGATCGTAAATTAATCGCACCAAAGTCTGGCTTGATGAACACATTACGTCGTTTCCTCAAATTTAACGGTAATATTACCGAATTTAATGTCGTCTAAAACGCTTGATAAATATTCCTGCTGTTTTAAAGTATATCTAGCTGCAAAAATAGATATTCTCCGCACAGGTATTGGGAGAAATACTGCCTGGTTGACGCGAATTGGTTTAAGGTTTTCGGATTATTGCTTGAAATAAATTGGGAGTACAGAAAGTACAGTAATGCCAAGCGATATTACTTACAATGGCCAGGCGCTAATCTGGCCCACAAGAGGAACGTGGAAGGCGACTTCGGGTATGCCAGAGAGCCAGATGCCTGAGAATCAGTGTAAACCTAATGAAGGGCCTGTTCCAAATGGTGCTTATAAAATACTATTGGTAGACTCAAAATCTAACGCAGTAGATGATGGTACAGGTAATTGTAAACTTTCACCCTCATGGCAACTACAAACTATTCCAAGAGGAAGTGACGCAGGAGATTGTGAACCATTCTGGGCTAACTGGGGATCCAACCGAATTAGATTTGAACCTGCCGACACAACTACCAAGCAGACATGTGCACCAATTAAACGAAGTGGATTTTATTTACATGATTCAACTAAAGGATATAGTCATGGTTGTATTGAGATAGAATCAAAATTTTTCACCACACTTCGCCAATTTATTGCTACATCTAGTCGAAAATGGTTGTTTTTAAGTATTAAATATATTCCTGGCGTATCCACAAATGGTGATACCTATATCGAGGCAAAATAGGACTAAAACGAGTGGATTGTAAAAGTGATTGACAACAGTTATAGATGTGGCATTATTTTTGCGATTGCTGTTGTTTTGCCGATGGCTAGTATCGCCAGTAACACCAGTAACAATAGTCACTCATTTAATATCAATCGCATTAAAATTGACAACAAGATTAATGAGTGTGTGCAATTCACACCGGATACTTTGTCTGAAGCGGGTAATCTCTTGTTACTGGAATTAAATGTTAACAAAAAAAAATCACCTGGCTATTGTGGTTGTATGTCAAGATTATTGACGTATTCTATTATCGAGAAAAATATAATAGAAGAACAGGTGTTGACCCACGAGAGAAGTTTTAATATTTTCTCGGATAAATCATTTGAAAATAAACGCACATCATTCACCTTCGTCTTGTCTGCAGATAAAAATGTAGAAATAAAAGGGAGTGTGAGTATTGTCATCAATTGTAAGGGTCCCGACTAAATTAATCAAAATAAGAGTAACGTGACGTTTTCTTTCAAATTTGCAAGTGTAATCCATTAAAGCGTGTTTGCAGGCATGAACCAATAAAAATAAGGTAACTGTGATGTCTAGATTGAATGCGACCCAAAGAAATCGGCTGATTGCGGTGACAACTCCGTTAGGTGATGATGTACTGTTGTTTCACCGTATGAGCGTCAGTGAGCAACTTGGACGTTTGTTTCAAATTGATCTGGATCTACTCAGTAATAACCCCGAGATCAAAATTCAAGACATACTTGGCCAAGATATAACCATACGCTGTCAGCGCCCTGATGGTGAGAACCGCTATTTCAATGGGTTTGTCAGTCATTTTAGTCAAGCGGGCACTCACGGTAATTTAGTTGTCTATCGTGCCTCGCTGCGTCCCTGGTTCTGGTTTCTGACGCGCACCGCCGACTGTCGAATATTTCAGAACAAGACCGTGCCAGACATCATCAAAGAGGTGTTTCGCGTGCATGGTTTTGGTGATTTTGAAGAGACTTTAAGCGGTTCATACCGAGATTGGGAATATTGTGTCCAGTACCGTGAAACGGATTTTGATTTCATCAGTCGCTTAATGGAAAAAGAAGGCATTTACTACTATTTCAAGCATGCAGAGGGTAGGCATATCCTGGTGCTTTCGGATTCCATCAGTGCCCATGAAACAGTACCGGGTTATGAGGAGGTGCCGTATTATCCGCCGGAAGAAAGTGAACAACGTGAACGAGACCATCTTGACGATTGGTCATTAAATCATATTATTCAGCCGGGGCTGTTTGCCCTGAATGATTTTGATTTCAAAAAGCCCAAGGCTAATCTCCTGGTGAAATCCTCCATCCCGCGCGAGCACGAGCAAGCCGAATTTGAGATATACGATTACCCAGGTGACTATCTGGAGAGCGGTGAGGGTGAGGTCTATGTACGCACCCGCATAGAAGAATTGCAAGCGCAACATGAACAGGTTGAAGGGAAAGGCAATGCCGCAGGACTGGCCACGGGTAGCTTATTCAAGCTCATCGATTATCCCCGCGAGGACCAAAACCGCGAATACCTGATTACGGCAACAACTTACGAGATTGGACCGCAAGAATACGAATCTGCTTTTTCAACTGAGAGCAAATCAATTTTTTACTGCAGCTTAACCGCGATCGATAAACAACAGGCCTTTCGTACACCGCGTAAGACAAAAAAACCGATTGTTTTGGGCCCTCAAACCGCAGTGGTCGTGGGCAAATCAGGCGAGGAAATTTGGACCGATAAGTACGGTCGGGTTAAGGTGCAGTTCCATTGGGACCGGGTTGGCGAGGTCAATGAAAACAGTTCCTGCTGGATTCGTGTGTCACATCCTTGGGCGGGTAAAAACTGGGGTGCGGTGGCGATACCGCGAATAGGGCAAGAGGTGATCGTTTCATTTTTAGAGGGAGATCCTGACCAGCCGATCATTACCGGAGGGGTGTATAACGACAACAACATGCCGCCGTATGAACTGCCCGCGAATGCGACACAATCAGGTGTGAAAACCCGAAGTTCCAAAGGCGGAACCCCGGATAATTTCAATGAAATGCGATTCGAAGACAAAAAAGGCAGTGAAGAGGTCTATATCCATGCCGAGAAAGATCAAAATAATATCGTTGAAAATGATGAAACCACGTCAGTGGGCCATGATCGGACAGAAGATGTCGGCAACGACGAAACAATTACCATAGGAAATAATCGCACAGAAACCGTAGGTGTTAATGAGACGATCTCAATAGGCAGCAATCGATCCGTCACGATAGGCAGTAACAAAAGTGAAACCATCGCAATCAACAAAGCCGAGACTATCGGTGTTGCTAAAGAACTTACTATTGGTGGTGCCTATCAAGTCACAGTCGGTGCGGCGATGAACGAAACAATAGGGGGCGCAAAGGCGGAAGAGATCGGCGCGATTAAATCTGTCAATGTTGGTCTAAACAGCAGTGAGAATATAGGCAAAAATAAATCCGTGGATGCCGGTGGTAATGTATCGGAAAGTGCGGGCAAGGATGTCAGTATTTCTTCTGGTAAGAAGATGTCCCTTAAGTCAGGAGATGATTTCAGCATAAAGGGTGATAAAAAAGGTATGATCGATATCGCAGATGATTTCTCGATCAAAGGGAGTAAGAAAGGTGTTATTGACATTGCGGATGAGTTAACGATCAAGGTTGGTAAAGCGATTATAAAGATGAAAAAAAATGGTGATATTACCATTAATGGTAAGAAGATCGTGATTAAAGGTAGTAGTAAGGTACTTATTAACTAATGAGACCAGATAGCTTAAAGTTTGATATTGAGCCCGCTGTGAGTGAGGAAAATCCAGCGACAACGGTGATGCCCGGTGAAGTGGTGATAGGTACCGTTGTTGATGTGAATGATAATGGGATTCCTCAAGTCGATTATCCAGGTAACCCTGCGAATAGCTTGTTAGATGCGATGACCACCGTGCCTGTTAATAAAGAAAGTGTTGGCCGCCAGGCTGCGTTGTTGTTTCAAAATGGTGATCCTGGTAAGCCGTTGATCGTGGGGCTGGTGAGGAATTTTTTGGATGATTTAAAGGTGCTTTCTGAATCGGAGCAGGCAGATGATAAGCAATTCAGAGACGCAGTTGTGGATGGGGAGCGTATTGTGTTTACTGCAGAAAAGGAAATTGTTTTGAAGTGTGGTAAGGCGAGTATTACCCTGACACGCGCTGGTAAGATATTAATTCGGGGTGCGTATCTGTCGAGCCGATCATCCGGGACTAACCGCATTAAAGGCGGCACGGTGCATGTCAATTAAGCATGTCAATAAAAAAACACAGCGTTTCGTGAATTGAAGGTGTATTGTGTGGGCGCTAAATAATCAAACCCCCTTTGCCGCAGAACGTTGTTGGGTGCGTGATAAGCACGGCGCGGAGGTCTGGCTTGTTGCCGTCAAAGG
>CAZWBV010000023.1:0-16700 GCA_964632225.1 uncultured Gammaproteobacteria bacterium
AACCATCGGTAATTCAACATTGTGAATAGCGTCTAAGCGGGAAATGAGATTATAAGACTGAAAAACAAAACCGAGTTGCCGCAATCTCATATATGCAAGCTGGTCATCCGTAAATGAATCGACTCGTTTACCTAATAAACGATAAGAACCTTTATCGCCGACATCTAAACAACCTAAAATATTAAGCAGCGTGGATTTGCCAGAACCCGAAGGCCCCATAATTGCGACAAATTCACCCTGGTTGATCTTTAAAGAAATATCTTTTAACACGGAAACAGTCGTGCTGCCATCATCAACGGGTGAGTTTAGATAATGCGATTTGCAGATATTTCTAAGTTCGATCATTCCAAAGTACGAAATTTAGAAATACGAACTCGATCACCCTCCTGTAGATCCCCTCCTTCAGGAATGATGATTTCTTGCAATGCACTTAAACCACTTAATACCTCTACATGCGTCAAATCTTCCATACCCGTCTCGATAGGAACAAAGTGTACACGCCCATCTCTGATCGTGCCTACCCATGATTTTCCATTTCGACTAATAACAGCATTAATGGGCAATTTAGTGGCATTTTTTCTGGAGAAAGTACGTATCTCTGCATCCACTTGCTGCCCCATTCTAAGTGCTGGGCTACTACTGCCTAAACTGATAAATACAGAGACGGTATTGGTACGATCGTTTTTATTTGCAGCCGAGGCAATACGGCGAACACTTTCAGTCCAGGTTTTATCGGGCGATGCGTCGCTACTCATAAAAACAGTTTGTCCAACCGAAATTGAATTACTGTCAGCCAAATCCACTTTTACTTCGATTTCCCTTTGGTCCAGGTCAGTAAGGGTAAACAGGGTATCTGATGGTGTAATCCATTGGCCAATTTGTGCGAATTTTGCTGTCACCGTGCCTTTAAATGGCGCAATAACGCTGAGTTTATCCAACGACAGTTGAGCGATTCTGCGTGATTCCCTGACGACATTTTCCTTAGCTTGCGCAGATTTCAGGCTGGCCTCAGCTTCTTCCATTTGCTGTTGTGAGATGGCACCTAACGTTAAGGCACGCCGCATTCGTTTTAATGTTTTGTTTGCCAAAGCAGTCTCTTCTTTAGCACTTAATAAATTACCTTCCGCTCTTTTAATATCACTAATGGCTTCTTCATTTTCAAGTTTAACTAAGGTTTTACCTTTTTTAACTTCCTGCCCTTCTTTTACCTTGACTGCGATGATTTGTCCGGAAGAGGAAGACGACACATTAACATTCAATTTACTGACCACTCGGCCAGGCACATTAATTGTTTGGTGTAATGTACCTTTGCTGACTCTGGTTGTATCAACAAGAATCTCATCATTTTCACTTATATAGCTCCAAAGGCTCCAAACAATAATGACGATCGATATTACCGCAGCTACCCCCAATACTTTGAAGTTGTGAAAAACATCAAAAATAGATTGCATAAAACTGGGTCGAAAGACATCATCACTATCACCGAAATCAGCAAAATCAGTATTAATATCCAATGCAGTGATTATTTTTTTATCCCCAGCGACATCTTCATTACCGAATGAAGAGTCGAATGAAGAGTCGGCTGAAGAGTCGGCTGAAGAGTCGGCTGAAGAGCCAGCTGAACGCCCAACGTCTGCCGCTGGTTGTTCCGGTTTTCTGGGTTTAGCTCTTTTTTTACTTGGAAAAACTGTCGCGGGTTTATCTTCCAGTTTTAACTCTGGTGCACCTGTGCCTCTATTATCAATTGAAAATAATCGCCCATCACCACCTTTAGCACCGGCAGGTTTTAGTACAGGTATATCGTCACTAGGATGTAACTTATTGCCCTTGGCTGGCGCGGCAGCATGCGACCCCGGGGTCTTGGACTTGCTCTTGGCATTGACCTTTTTTTTGCTCTGATTTGCAACAGATTTATATGTCGGTTGTGTGTGTTGCTTTGATGTTTTTATTGGTATTTTTTTCTTGGGCTTAATGCCAATATCGATATTGGTTACCTGGTTTAAACTCAAATCAGATTCTTGTTTTATCGCTGCTAATTTTAAATTTTCCAGTATTGATAATTTTTTGTTTTTTTGTTTATTGGCTAGCTGTTCTTTCGATACCGTATTACTTGAAAATTGTTGTTGTTTTTTCTTAACTAACTGCGGTTTGTTATTTAGTTTATTTTGTTTTTTAGGTTTATTTAAATTCGGATCAGACGTTTTTTTCTGTTTGTTCTTTGGAGATGATATGCCAGAGGGGGTATCTATTGATGAGGTTAAAAGAGAATCATTTGTTTCGTCGAATTGAATATTGTGAACGTCCAAAAAATCAAGCTTGTTTTCATTCGGTGTTGACACTTTGGTTGATACATTGTCCGGCGCTGCTGGTTTGCGTTGCGTACTGCCAGGTTGCCCGTGTGCATTGGGAATTTCCAAAGCGTATCCCTCAGGTGAACCAGGGAAGGCTTTGTCTGGCACCAGAGTACGGATTCGATCATGGAGTTCTTCACCAGTAATCGGCTTTACCAGAACACCATTTGCACCAGCTTCATAAATTTTTAATAAGGTTTCTTTATCGGATGTACCCGTTATAACGATAACAGGTAGTAGCTTCTTTCTTGAATGGCCGCTGTTTCGCAGGAAACGAACTAGTTCGTCACCATCCATGCCGCCAGTAGACAACGTTAAGTCAGTTAATAATAAGTCGTAATCATTTTCGAGGATAGCGACAACGGCAGGCTCTGCTG
The DNA here is from genome assembly GCA_964632225.1 of uncultured Gammaproteobacteria bacterium. Classification (GTDB taxonomy): domain Bacteria; phylum Pseudomonadota; class Gammaproteobacteria; order SG8-11; family SG8-11; genus JAADIM01. The sequence continues at coordinate 2,729 of CAZWBV010000023.1, forward strand.
ACGGAAAAAAATCAACTTCATAGCCATATTCTTTGAGGATCTTTTTTGTGACATACGCAGAAGTGCGGCTGTCATCTACATAACAGACCTTACCGATCCTACCTTCTGTAACACTTTTCGTTGTCGTGTTTCCAGAGGTAGAAACGAGCTTAATTATTTTTGTGCCATGCCCCTTCATTTTTGACTACCACACCCGTTGGCGGTTCGTTCTCGCACGAGACTATTTTTATATATCCAAAAATATATTTAATGATACTACACAAAGAAGAACGGTGCGCGGCGGCAGCATAGCGATATCACTATTTATTCTTATTATTATTACCCATTTATTGATCACCGAGGTGAAGTGGCTTCGGTAATAGTTTACAGCTTAACGCAAACGAACTCTTGTAATAGATATCTTGTTATAGATATATAGTCATATAGCGACGCAATATTGACATTCCTTAATAAGAAATACTCCCTGACTACATCCTTGATTCATAAGTAACTTGATTCATAAGTAAATAGTTAAAGATTGTTACGACCAATGTTTCGCTTATGTGTTACGAAAGCGCTACTTAACACTCAAATTAATACCTACCTAACTCTCTAATACTACCTAAAGAATTAGTTAATAACTACCACACAATATACTGTTTTTATGTGGAATACCAGCCTGTTTTTATCTAAGCAACGGCCTCTTCGGGGAGAAATTAAAACCGCATCAACGATTAAGAATGAGTTAAGATTAGCAACTGAATCGAATCATATATTAATCTAAGCCCGACAATATCCGGTGGTTAATTCTTCACTGCAATTTCAAATTTTATTCATTTGGCATAATGAGTGCCAATCCATCAAAAAGTAATGGGTGCGCTTCCTCAATGATTTCCTCAATAATGTCCGTATTTAGCTTTGTTCTTTTCCAGGCATAAGGATCAATTTGGTCTATATAGACATCTTTCAGATGCTCCATTTCTGCGATATGAGTAATTGCATTTGCCAGATGTAAAATAGAGGCTTCCAAATCATCAGCTTCGGCTTTCGAAGGGCAATGATGATATTTAATAGAATTTTGCAGCGTTGTTGGTAATTCCCATAATTTCATCAGTTCAGCACCGACATCACCGTGATTAAATGCCAGAAAATTTTCTTCAACTATGTGCGACTGTTCATCGGTTAACTCAATTCGGCGTAACATTTGGCGCGACAAATCGGGCAATTTATGAAATAAAATCAATTGGCCAATATCGTGAAGTAATCCGCTCACAAACAGTCTTTCAGTGTGCAGAACGTTACAGCGTGAAGCAATTAAACGAGCCACTATTCCACAAAACATGCTATGACGCCAAAAACAGGCCATATTGGCCAAATCAATTGGAATATTTGAAAATGTGCGTACTGCGGAAACGGCCAATACAAGGTTACTGAGTTCGTGTGAACCAATTATTGTAACAGCCCGCGAAACAGTTTCGATTTTCGACTGGTAACCGTAAAATGAACTGTTCGCGACTTTCAGTAAGCGAACTGTAAGACTTGCATCCTGGCTGATAACATCGCCGATATCATTATTTGAAAAGCTTGAATCACCCACCATCAGGTTGACCCGAATACAGACATGTGGAAGCGAGACAAGTTTTATAACTCCATTTACTAATTCTTCTGCGCTACCGCTTTGGAGATTTTCTTTAACTTGGTTCTGCATATTCATTTCCATTTATTCACTAAAACATTAATAAAAATATGTTATATTAAATAAAAACTCAATCTTGTGTATTCTATCGGCCCCTTTTGCTCGAAGTATGAATGCTGTATAAAATTTCGTTAACGGTTCAAATCACGCTTAATTTGAACTAAATAAGTCGGCAAGAAACTCCGATTGATGACTGGCGAGATTGGAATTTTTCACAAAAGCTGGCTAAACTAGGATCATTGGGGTCAGTCGCGACGGCATATTTTATTGTCTGGCGACGTGATGCAACTTCATCCAATAGATAGAACTAACGACAACAAACAAACAGTGGAGGATAAAATTAATGGTCAATGTATTATTAACGATGATAACGATAATTTCAGTTGTGGCGTGTACTTTATCTGCTTATGTAATAGCGAAAATATATCAAAATAATCCCGACGGCATTGAATTTAATGGGTGATATTTTGACAATTATGGTGGGGTTAATTTCGATTATTGCTGTCATCCTAATGCTGATTCTGGTATCAAAAATCTATCGTAAAAACGTAGATTGACACGCTGTGTTTTTAGCCCCTTATTTTTCCTCAACATTAATGCGTAAGGTACAATCCCCTTTACCCCACACCGGAATCCCCTTTGACACGGAAACGCTTTATTCCGAGCTGTATAAATACCCTGCGCTATTCCATTCTTTGTTTCAATTTGGGGTTTGCCCTGTTTACTTAACGCTCATTTGTTAACAGAAACGCGTAATAGAGTTACCAATGTTAATATTCTTTCCCACTATTTTTGCTAATCGCCTAATATTTATATATGTTGTGCCGATAAGTTTGTCGGTGATTAACAACGGCAAAATTCATTAGAAATTGACTGGTTAATGGGGGGCATTTGGCTACGTCACCTGCAAAATTTTTACTGCCTCAGGAAGAAAGAATTAAATATTTAATTTGTAGAGAAAACGAGGATCGAATGAAAAAATCAATATCTTTACTCATTCTTATACTTGGGTTGTTTGGCGCTCAGGCGCAAGCGGATATTAGCAGCGGGACTTATTGGGGCCTTGAATATTCAAAAACAGATACTGATTTGGCTTTACCCAGTGTAGGTGCAAACGGACCCACAGTGGTAAACGAAAAACCGTCATTAGATAGTTTTATTTTCCGCGGAGGCTACTACCTGGCGAATTATCTAGCAGTAGAGTTTCATCTAGGCACGTCGTTGACCGAAGAAAGCCAGACCGGTACTAGACGCGCCAAAGCCAACAGTATCATCGGCGCCTTTGTACGCGGGAATTTACCATTACATGAACAAAATGCAAATCTTTACATTTTACTGGGTGGTAGTCGAGCAGAAATTAAGCTCGAAGAACCCCCCTCAGCTGCCAATTTATCGGGCGTGACAACTATAACCGGAACCGGTTTTTCATATGCATTTGGTATTGAACTTTATGCGACACCCTCAACTGCAATGAACATTGAATATACCCGCTATCTCAGTGAAGATGATGTGACGATTAATAGTCTTTCCATCGGCTTTATCCAACATTTCTCATTGCCAACATTGTTTTAAATATCGTTTTAAATATCGTTTTAAATAGTAAACCTACATGCACGCTATTCCTTGACGGTTCGTTGTGAAATTATAAATTTAGCTATACGACAAAATAATTCTGTATTATTTTATAAAATTGATAATATAGAATTACATGAATGACATAGAAACAACACGTCGAAATAATACATACCTTTATCCTTTCCTGGTCATCTTATTGCTGGTTTTTATAGCTGTATTATTAGTGAAGCGGGAACATGCAGCACCTATCCCTGAAAATTTTGTTGCTTCATGGATTGAAATGAATAGCATGCTTATTCCTAGACGCGCATTAGCGGCTGTTAAGGTAAATGATTATGTTTATTCTATTGGTGGCATTGATAAACTTGGCCGGTATGTAAAACAGGTAGAATTTGCCAAAATACTGCCAAATGGTCATCTAAGTCACTGGCAACTCACATCTTCTTTAAATCAAGGTCGTTTTTATTTAGCAGCCGCAGCAGCAAATGGCTTTATTTATGCAATTGGAGGTGGTGCAGGACCGATAGGTAGCGATAACCAGCCAAGTTCTATCGTTGAAAAAGCAAGGATACTTAAAAATGGTGCGTTGGGCCCCTGGCAATTTGATAAGGAAATGACAACAGCACGACGTGGATTAAAAGTAGTTAGCCAGCATAACACGCTCTACGCATTAGGTGGCTATAACGGCGCATTCTTAAAATCGATAGAACAAACGCGTGTTTCAGATAGCGGGGTACTAAGTGAATGGGCTCTATCCCCTGAAGAAGCGCTGGTTGATCGTTATATTCATTCCGCAGCAATTCATGACAACACGATATATTTATTAGGTGGTCATGTGCGCGGTAAAAACAAAATGAGCTACGGTGATGTAGAAAAAGTAAAAATTAACCCGGATGGCACTCTTTTGCCCTGGCAAATAGAAAAAACAAAACTACGTATGCCGAGATTTATTGCATCTGCAATTGCGCTTAATGATTATATTTATTTACTGGCTGGCCATAACGGTGGGAACAGATTAAAACAAGTAGAATTTTCCCGAAAAGATAAATCAGGAAAACTACACCGCTGGGAATTCACCTCACCACTAATTTACGAACGTTCGGCCACAGCTGTTGTTACTGCCACTATAAAAAATGCAAACCATATTTATGTCATCGGCGGAATGGGAGAATCCGGCCCATTAAACAGTGTTGAAATGGCTATGCAATTTCCTAACGGACAATTGGGGCGACCTGTGCCTTAACCCTAAATAAATGATAGTCACAACTAAGGAATCAAGTCAGGTTCGCACATTTTTTCTTTTCTTCGTCTCATCTTGTCCTTCCAGTTTCGATGTGCTTTCATAATTTCAACGACTTCCTGTGGATCATCTGTCAATTTAATGAACGAGAAATCCTCATCTGATATGGTTTTACTCCCTAACATTGTTCCCCTCATCCAGGTAAGCAAGCCAGACCAATATTCTGTTCCAAATAAGATTAGAGGTAAAGGGTGTATTTTGCAGGTCTGCATCAGCGTGAGTGCTTCAAAGAACTCATCAAGCGTGCCAAAACCACCTGGCATGCAAACATACCCCATAGAATGTTTTACAAACATCACCTTACGCGCAAAAAAGTATCGATATTCCATTGATATGGTTTGATATTGATTATGTGACTCCTCGCGAGGCAACGCTATATTGAGTCCAATTGATTCTTGCCCGTTTTCGAAAGCGCCTTTATTTCCAGCTTCCATAATACCTGGACCACCCCCCGTGATAATAGAAAATCCGTTTTCAGCTAATAACTCTGCAACGACCACTGTTTTTTTATAATAAGGGTTTTCTTCGCCAAATCTTGCCGAACCAAATATCGATACGGCATTTTTAATTCCTGTTAATTTGTCAAAACCCTCAATAAACTCGCTCATTATTCTTAAAATACGCCACGCTTCATTTCCTTTCAGATCATTTATCATTGTGTCGCCTTTCGGATTCGTTTCCTACTTAAAAAAAAATTTAACAATAAAAACAATTACTTATATCTTGTTTGTGCGCTGAACTAATCGAAACCAGGCGAAATCAAACACCGTTTATTTAGGTTTAATAATTATCGGCACAGCAGTACATAGTTTTTTGAAATTTGGTCGATACATACACTATATCGAACAAGTTTTGTAAAATATAAATTCAAGACTTAAAATATAAATAAAAGTAATTATTTTCTGGTGCGATCAGTTATGGCTAAACTTTTGCTGTTATTAGATGATGTTGTAATTAACGAATATTCTCTGGATAAAAAACGCATTACGATAGGACGCGAAGCGAGCAGTGATATATTAGTCGATGATCCCGTCGTCAGCAGCCAACATGCTGTCATCACTATTAATAAAAATGCCTATATGCCTGAAACACTGGATGTGTTTTTTAACGATTTAAAGAGTACCAATGGAAGTCGGATAAATAAACTGCGACCCAAGGAACGACAAAAACTTAAAAATGGCGATATAATCGAAATTGGCAGAAGTGTTTATCGGTATGATGATGGACAAAATGCGCCCATTGATGCGACGGCCATATTTTTACCAGATGATATGCCGGATGAAGATGATAAATAAATAAAATAGATTATCCTTGTTACTTTTCTCTGGTTTTTACAATATCCCACATGGCATCCATTTTTTCCAGACTGGCTTCGTTGATGTCAATATTGTTTTCCACCAGCAATGCTTCCACGCCTCTAAAACGACGTTCAAATTTGTTGTTTGCATGGCGTAATGCAGCCTCCGGGTCGACACCCGCATGGCGTGCTAATATGGTTGTCACAAATAATATATCACCAATTTCATCTTGCATACGTTCAGGTAATTGGCCATTATTAATTTCATAACGTACTTCATCTATTTCCTCATTCAATTTTTCCATTACACCCTCTATGCCGCTCCAATCAAATCCCACCATGGACGCTTTTTTATGTAACTTGTATGCTCGGGTCAGCGCGGGTAACGCTTTAGGTATATTCTCCAAAGCGCTTTGTGTATCAACACTCATATCGGTTTTAGATTTATTTTTTTGTAAATGTGCTCGCCGTTCCTGTTTTTTTATGTCTTCCCACAATTTATTTTGCTCTGCAGGCGAATTAATTTCCATGTCCCCAAAAACATGTGGGTGTCTATTCACTAATTTGACAATAATCGAATTAACCACATCATCAAAATGAAATAAATTTTTTTCCTTTGCAATTTGTGCATAAAAAACTATCTGAAATAACAAATCGCCAAGTTCTTCTTGCAACTCGTCCATTGTATTTCGCTCTATCGCATCGGCTACTTCGTAAGCCTCTTCTATCGTATAGGGGACAATCGTCGAAAAAGTTTGTTCTTTGTCCCAAGGACAACCGGACTCTTTATCACGTAGTTTTTCCATGATTTCCAGTAGATGCGTTATTTTTCTGTTCTTTTCCATTGTATTTTATAGCCGTTGCCTTTTTACATTGATGATATTGGGCAACTGGTTGACTTGTGAAAGCACTTTGCTAAGTTGGCTTAAATCTTTTATTTCTATTGTTAATGTCATGTTCGCTTTGCTTTGTTCTTTGTCAGACTCGGTATTCACACCAATCACATTGATATTTTCGTTGGCTAACACAAAAGTGATGTCGCGCAGTAATCCAGAACGATCATACGCAGTGATAAGAACATCCACAGGGTAAGTGCTCTCGGTTCTTTCAGCCCATTGAACTTCTACCAACCGATCTTTCGAGTCGATATTATAATGCAATGCGTTTCCACAATCCTGTCGATGTATCGTCACACCTCGACCATGCGTAATATAGCCAACAATGGCGTCACCCGGAAGTGGTTTGCAACATTTGGCGATTTGCGTTAATAGATTGCCCACCCCGTTTATGTAAACGTCTGATTCTTCATTTTTCGACCGTTTCCGCGACCGGCTAATATGTATTTTGTCTTCTTTCTTTTCTGACGAGTCCTGTACAGCACCAATTATTTGTGTTGTTTTAATATCGGTACGACCCACAGCCGCAAAAAATTTATCCACTTTTTGATAATTAAACTGTTGTGCAATTTTTTCAAAACTAATATCGTTGATACTAAGTCGTTGTAATTCTTTTTCGACAATATTTCGCCCCTCGGTGACATTGGCATCATAATTTTGTTGTTTAAACCACGCCTGTATTTTGGCCTTAGCCCTATTACTGTGTATATAATGAAGGTTGGGATTCAACCAATCTCTGCTTGGCCCACCTTGTTTGGTTGTGAGTATTTCAATCATTTGCCCGCTTTGTATATTTTTCGTCAACGGAATAATCTTTCCATTTGCTTTTGCACCACGACAACGATGACCGATTTCAGTATGCACACGGTATGCAAAATCAAGCGGTGTAGACTTATTTGGCAAGTCAATCACTTTGCCTTCAGGCGTAAAGACATAGATTCGATGCTGTCTGTTTTCGTCCTTAAGTTCGTTTATGAATTCTTCTGTACTGGTTATATCATCTTTCCATTCCAGTAATTGTCTAAGCCAAACAATTTTCTTTTCGAAATTGCTGTCTTTCGCCGCATCTTCCTTGTATCGCCAATGTGCAGCGATACCCAGTTCAGAGTGCGTATGCATATCTGCCGTTCTGATCTGAATTTCAATCGTTTTACCTTCTGGCCCGATAACTGCGGTATGTAACGATTGATACATATTCTCTTTCGGCGAAGCTATGTAGTCATCAAATTCACCACGAATATAACTATAATCACTGTGCACTATACCCAGTGCGCTGTAACACGCGGCAATACTGTCGACAATAACCCGCACCGCACGTATATCAAATATTTGATCGAAGCTTAGGTTTTTCCTTTTCATTTTCCGCCATATACTGTAAATATGTTTAGGGCGGCCACTAATTTCAGCATTTATGCCTGCATTTTTAAATCGTTTAGATAAGGTGTGCATAAATAATTTTATATATTCTTCACGATCCAGGCGGCGTTCATCAAGTAAATTTGCAATTTCTTTGTAGGTACTGGTGTCTAGATAACGAACTGATAAATCTTCCAATTCCCATTTAAATTGCCATATACCCAACCTGTTTGCCAGCGGCGCATAAATGTCCATTGTTTCTTTTGCAATAGCGCGCTGTTCAGATTCGCTTTTTGTTTTAACGTTACGCATAGCAACCACTCTGGCAGCGAGCGTAATCAAAACAACTCTAACATCATTGGCCATCGCCAATAACATGCGACGTAAATTCTCAGACTGGTCTTTCGGGCGATTGACAACAATATGTTGATTAAACCTGTTTATCAGATTCATTTTGCAAATGCCATCTACCAGGTTAGCAACACCTCGACCAAATTGGTTTTCAACCCTTTCAAATGAAATTTGTTTCTGTTGGACGGCGCCACTGACCAGTGACGCGACTATTGATTCAGCGTCCATGCGCAGTCCATTTAGTAATTCTGCGGTAGTTAGCGCATCCTGCAGGTTATTATGCGCTGTACCGCTGCTGTCCTTTTCAAGGCCGGTTTCACTAACATGATCGATAATATTGACATGAGCAGTCTCTAACGCCTGCCTGATCAACGCCACATCATCTTCTGAACGTCCCGCCGCCAAAGGTTTTAACCAGATATCCGGTGTCAACAGGTCTTTTGTGAGATGATTTGGATGTGTTGAGTTTGTGCTGACCATCGTTTGTGCTGACCATCGTTACAGTATTAAAGTTCTATTATGTCTCTACCGATAATGTCCATAGAGGAACCTGGGGATATTAGCTGTTATTTACCCTTGGTCGAAATCATAGCAGTAACGTTGGGTCGGATAAAAATAGAATAGTGCCAAGTATTGCTTAAATATAAACCACCAGACAAGTCAAGCTGGATAAATTATATATAACTTATATAGTTATATACTATAATTAATTAATAACGTTAAATAATATCTCATGTTTTCCAAATACACATTTTGGGAGTTGTATATGAAATTGGGTAAATCCATTGCGTTGACAACAGCGCTGCTTTTGCTGCTACCCGCTTGTTCAATTTTTTCTGATATTTATCAACCACCAAAACCCTGGGAGCGGGATAAACTCGCCCAGGAAAAAATGCTAATCGGCGGCGATCCATTAGATGCTGCAATTGACGATCATATCTATTTCAGTAAAGAAGCAACCAGTATAGGTAGCTCTATTGGCGGTGGAGGTTGTGGGTGCAACTGAAGCAATTAAATCGATTTCAAAAAACGAATAAAACGATTTGTCAAGGTCTCGCGGTTGCTACCTGCACGTTGTTGTCTGGCATACCGCAAAATTCCCATGCTCATGATGTCGAAGGCAAAGATCTGGATTACAGTACCAGCTTTCTCGATTATGTTGAAAGGGGGCGCGTGAAGGTCAGAGAAGTAGACCAAACTGTAAAATGGCAAATGAATGATGACATTACACTATCAGGCTCATTTATATTTGATTCCATCACCGGTTCAACCCCTACCGGCGCATTAAAACCCAACAATGCAGCGGCAGCAACGTCAACAACCGCATCGGGAACCGCGTCAGCAACAGGTTTCGGTGGCGGCGGCAGCCAAACTGCGAAGTTTCTCGACCCCCTCTCTCCAATCATAGACAGGCGTGTTGCAGTGAGCGGCCAAATCGAACAAGTGTTGGACCGAAATACAAGATATAAGGCAGGCGCATTATTTTCCAGTGAAGATGACTATACATCCTACGGCCTTAATGGTGCCTATGTCATGGAATTAAATAATAAACTATTGATACTCGAGGCAGGCCTTGGGTTTTCCTATGACATAATAGACCCGATCGATAGAAGTCCAGCACCAGACCGACTGACCAACGTTAATACGTCGTTTGCATTGAAAAATGGTGAAAAAGCGACGTACGATTTTAGTATCAATGCGACGCAAATTCTCAACCACAGAACAGTCGCTAAACTGGGATTTACCACCGGTATCGTCACAGGTTATCTTTCTGACCCTTATAAAGTGGTCACATTGCGCAACGAAATATCGGGATTGGCAGAAGCCTATTTCTTTGAGCGACGCCCTGATTCACGTTTTAGAAATGCATTGCTGTTGGATGTGACTCACCAACCGTATGAAAATGACGTGATATACGCCGCCTATCAATTTTTTTGGGACGATTGGAGTATTCAATCACACAAAATTGATGCCCGTTACCGATGGGGATTCGGCCGCAGTTATCTCATGCCGCATTTTCGTTTTTACCACCAATCCGCAGCATCCTTTTATAGAGAATATCTCGATCGGGGTAATGGAGAAAACCCGGATGCCGTTGGCACCCAATCTGGCATTAATGCACCTGCTTATGCCAGCGCAGATACGCGTCTGGACAAATTAAACACGTTAACATTGGGTATAAAATACGGAATCGAAGGCACTTTGGGTCATTTCCGCTTGCGTTGGGAATTAATACATCAAAATGGGTCGGCTGGCCAATTCAAAGTGCTAAACGCCCGCCTTTTCCAAATTTCCTGGACGTTAAATCTTCAATAGCAATTCGAAAACGGAACTATCATCGACCTTGTCCGAGAATAGAGAAGCTTTCTCGCAGGGGAGACCACATTACGCACCGGGTATTGCCGCGAAACCACCTGGTGCCAAATCAGTATCATTGGTTAACACTTCAGGGTTTTGTACGCCAAAATGCTTGTATACTGTTGCAGCGATTGACATCGGTTCATACTGTGGGCTGCCGCTGGCAGGTGTCGTAAATAATCGATTTTGACCGGGTGTGCCGATGATGCTCGTGGTGCCGATTATCTGGCCCATGTTTCTGCCAGGCACAGACGACCCACCAAAGGTATACAGGTTCATATTGTTACCGTGATCCCAGCCCATGGAGTTATTCAGGTTAACATTTCTGCCAAATTCACCATACATATTAATAATAACATCGCTGCGCCCATTACCTTTTGTTGCGCCGTCTGGGGTCAACAAAGGATCCCGGGTACCTGATGCAAGTAAAATAAGCGCCTGTTGGACATTAGACATCAACGCAGACATACGTTGTACAAATCTGTTATTGGCCATTGCATTATCATGATCGTCCCAACCGCCCAGGCCACCGGTACTGAGTGTGATAAAGCGAGTGCCTCGTTGGCCCGCAATATCCGTATTTTCGAGCGCAAGTACGCAAGCAGCCAGCAGGTTATCACCAAACCGTCCGCTAAAGTTTGCGAGTGGAACGCCAGCGGCGTCGTTAGGGATCATATCGACCGGTGTACCCAAACCGTTGGTAAAGAATGCATCCAACTCCCTTCTTTTGATAAAGGAGTCGCCCAGTTTATTAAATCGACTGCCATCCACGGCCGTTGTGCGTTGTGCCAGATCGTCTAGGGCATCATGACAGGGAATGGATAACCCATTAACGGTGCAGTTTGAATTTGTCTGCAATTGATAGGTACGACGCCGACTGAACGGGTTATTAAAGTCACTGTCCAGGCTCACGGCACGCAGCGGCAGAGGCACTATTTCATCACCGGGATTAAATAACACCGCATCGCCTTCAAACGATGCAAGGGGAATCAATGGCGCACTGGAAACAAAATCAGCAGACATAAACTCTCTGAAAATTGCGGCCACCGTGGTTCCCATACCGGGCGCTAATTGGTCCAGATTACCCGTTTGTGTTGAAAAAATACTGGTTCGATGCGCCTTGGTGTCTTCCACTATGCGGTTAATAGTTCGATAGATCGACATGTCGCCTGCGGCGAGCATCGCTTCCATTTCGGCTCCACCGGCATCCTGCCAAAAACCGTTGGCAGTGACTTGTCCGCCATTTGCGATAAAATTTTCAGTTTCATCGCCGACAGCATTCATTCCATTTGGATAACTGTTTTGCGAGTCTCTGTTGATATCAAATAAATTAGTCAAGTTACCTGCTAGTTCGGATGGGCCACCATACATAAAAATATTTATTATGGTAGGTAAAGATGCCGGCGCGGAAAAATTGATCTCACCCGCGACAATCGCTTTTGCATTTATCAAATCCTGATTTGAAATATTAAAACCTTTCGCGGATGCATATTTGATTATCCCATTATTCGATGCCAGGCCCGGCACAGCGAAAGTACCCAATAGCCCCAATGCTTTTAATAAATCTCTTCTTTTCATGGCTATACCCTCGTTTTAATTAACCACTTTGAAATAATAGGTTTCAGGAAGTCGGGATAAATAATCCAGTACAACGCGTGTTTTGTCATTTAATCTGGTCGCAATGTTCAGTGAACCACCACCATTAGCAGCAGCAGAATTTATTATTTCAGATAATGTATCAAGCTCATCCTGTGACGGTGGTCTTGCAATCACGGACAGGAATAAATAGCTGATGAAGTCCTCAAGTGGCATGTCGCCCCGGTTCTGGTTCAGTGCCGACCCAAAACCACTAATCATGATGCCATCGCGAATACTGCGATGTAAGTAAGCGCTGCCGAGCGCATCAAGTGGCACAACAGGAAACCGACCCAGCTTCAAAGACAACGCAGGTTGGTACATAAGCGCAAGGCTGGTAAAGATAGTGCCAGGTTCTCCTCTGGATACTTCACGGTTAAAGTCTTGAAAAAAATTAGGGTACGGCCGCCATTGCATGCGCGCTGCTGTGTTATAAAAGACTTCCTCGGCCCATTTTGGCCTTTCTGAATTGAGTAAATAGGCCCGGGAAAAAATAATGGCAGAGAAAATATCTTTAAATGTCGTTGGATTGGATCTAACAATATCATTTGTCAGCGTCGCCCGAACTTGGGGGTCAGAGTTCACTTCTAACATAAGATCAACCAACACAGTTGTTATACGTGGAATAACAAGTGGATGATTTGCAACAGCATCAAAAAAATCTTCACACGTTGTCACGAAAACAGTATCGAATACCAGTTGTGGCACAGTATTATTATTCGCACTTGGTTTTTTTAAGATATACCCCGCATCTTGATCCGTCAGGCTCCAGTTTTTACATGCGATTGACGCCTTTGGCACATCTGCATCGCGATCAAACAGACCGAGATAAATTTCGATCATTTCCCGGGTATTATCCTCTGGTGATCGAAAACGGCGCCAGTTAGTTTGTGATTTTTCATGGTTGAAAATAATAGTTCTAATTGGGGTATTACTTAATATTGAATCGGCAAGATTTTCAACAATAGTCTCTACATCTTCCACGAAAGCAGAATCTATTTCTTCTGCGGGTGAAAAGAGAATCGTGTTCGCCAGTTTATAAGCCATCCAACGGGCAAAAAATTCATCGCTTAAAGGAAGTTCATATAGATACGCAGATGGAAATTCCATTTCCGGCCGTCTAAAATTATACTTACCCTCTATCGCTGGCTCTGTTTCTGTAGCAGAAGAACCAAATATTGTAGTATATATTTCATTCTTATTTTGGATGGGCAGTTTTAGTTTTGCCTTGGTTTCGCTAATGAAATTAATACCGTAGTTTGATACTTGCAAATCTGCAGCGTTGGCGGTAATAGAGGTGGGTACAAAAAATTCGTCTGCCGGCACGCCTTTAAAAAAGGTCGCCATTAATTTATTCGCAACCTGATACTGCTGGGTCTCTGACAGGTTATTATATTCGGTATCGCTCAGTTCAGCCGCACTTCCTTGAGGTGTCAGTGTGCCTTTGTCATCCGGGGTACCGGGAGAACAGGCGACGACACTTGACCCTAATGCAACTATACTAAGAAAGGACAATAACTTATTCATTT
>CAZWBV010000024.1:0-7148 GCA_964632225.1 uncultured Gammaproteobacteria bacterium
TCCGATGCGCGTTGAGCAGTATCTGATAATACCGTTATCGTATGTGGCTGAATTTCCAAAATACCACCCGACACATAAAAGGTTTCCTCTTCATCCGCAGACAAAACCACCCTGACTTCACCTGGTTTAAGTCGCGTCAATAGAGGCGCATGGCGAGGAAGAATACCCACCTCGCCCATTTCCGCCGGTGCAAATACTTTTTCAGCAGCACCTGAAAATATTTCAGATTCTGCACTTACTATGTCAACTTGAATCGTCATCGCCATAAAATTTACTCAATTGTTATTACGTCTTTCCAAAACAGTCATTACTGCGAAAATCATTATTGCATCGTCTTGGCACGTTCAACGGCTTCTTCGATTCCGCCCACCATATAAAAGGCTTGCTCAGGAAGATGGTCGTATTCACCGGCAATAATTGCCTGAAACCCGCTAATGGTATCCTTCAATGAAACATATTTCCCTGGTGATCCGGTAAAAACTTCCGCAACAAAAAAGGGTTGCGATAAAAAGCGTTGAATTTTACGGGCACGGGATACAACCTGCCTGTCCTCCTCAGATAATTCATCCATTCCAAGAATCGCGATAATATCTTTAAGCTCTTTATAGCGTTGTAACACACCCTGCACCGCACGGGCTATTTCGTAATGTTCTTGTCCGACCATAAGTGGATCAAGCTGGCGACTGGTTGAGTCAAGTGGATCAACCGCAGGGTAAATACCTAATTCTGCAATTTGCCGTGACAACACCACGGTAGCATCAAGGTGAGCAAATGTTGTCGCAGGCGATGGATCTGTTAAATCATCTGCAGGCACATATACAGCTTGAATTGAGGTAATCGAACCTGTTTTGGTCGATGTAATTCGTTCTTGCAATGCACCCATTTCCTCTGCAAGCGTCGGCTGGTAACCCACCGCAGAGGGCATACGTCCCAACAAGGCGGACACTTCTGTCCCTGCCAATGTATAACGGTAAATATTATCAATAAAGAGTAATACATCACGTCCTTCATCACGAAAATATTCGGCCATAGTCAAACCCGTCAACGCCACACGTAAACGGTTTCCCGGTGGCTCATTCATCTGCCCATAGACCAGAGAGACTTTATCAATGACTTTGGAATCCGTCATTTCATGATAAAAATCATTACCTTCTCGTGTTCGTTCACCGACACCCGCAAAAACCGAAAAACCACTGTGTTCAATCGCGATGTTACGGATAAGTTCCATCATGTTTACGGTCTTACCCACACCCGCACCACCAAACAACCCCACTTTACCGCCCTTGGCAAAAGGACAGATCAAATCGATCACTTTAATGCCGGTTTCAAGAATTTCCGCGCTGGCAGCCTGTTCTTCATATGATGGCGCTTTTCGATGAATTGCCCAACGCTCTTGTTCACCGATTGGACCTTTTTCGTCGATAGGCGCACCCAAGACATCCATGATTCGACCCAGTGTTTTTTGTCCTACCGGCACAGAGATGGGCGCACCGGTATTACTTACTGCCATTTCCCGTTTTAAACCGTCCGTCACACCCATCGCGATAGTACGCACAACACCATCACCGAGTTGTTGCTGTACTTCCAGCGTGATGTTGGCATCACTAATTGACAATGCATCATATATTTTTGGCATTGCATCACGCGGAAATTCCACGTCAACGACGGCGCCAATAATTTGTGTCACTCTGCCCGAATCCATAGTTATTCCTCTTCTCTATTTTTAAATTCTTTCAAATACGTTTATTTGTGCGTTAGGTAGTACGTTAAACAGCAGCAGCACCTGCAACAATTTCTGACAATTCCTGCGTAATCGCGGCCTGCCGCGCTTTGTTGTATACCAATTGAAGATCACTGATTAAATCACCTGCATTGTCCGATGCACTTTTCATCGCCACCATGCGTGCTGCCATTTCACAAGCAAAATTTTCTACAACCCCCTGGTAGACTAACGATTCGATGTAACGCATAAGCAATGCTTCCAGCACATCTTTTGCTTCCGGCTCATAGATGTAATCCCACTGATGCTGCAATTTCTCATCCGGTTTTTCACTGTGTATAGGCAGCAACTGTTCTACATTCGGACTCTGTGTCATGGTGTTTACAAAATCATTGTAAACAATGAATAATCGATCAATTTTACCACTATCAAACGCATCCAGCATCACTTTAACGGTACCGATTAATTCTTCAACGCGTGGCCTGTCACCCAGATGCGTCACCTGCGAAACGATATTCGCATTAACGCGCTTGAAGAAGATGGTAGATTTCTGGCCTATAGTACAAACATCGATCTCGATACTCTTATCCTGCCATTCTTTCATTGATCGAATTGTTTGTTTGAATAAATTTGAGTTTAAACCACCACACAAACCACGGTCTGATGATATGACGATAAATCCTACACGCTTGACTTGCCGGTCGTTCAGATAAGGGTGTTTGTACTCAGGACGGGCATGCGCCAAATGGCCGATTACGTTACGCATTTTTAGTGCGTAGGGCCGCGCAGCACTCATACGCTCCTGTGCTTTGCGCATTTTACTGGCCGCAACCATTTCCATCGCACGCGTTATTTTCTGCGTATTCTGGATACTCTTTATCTTCGTTCTGATTTCTTTACCGACTGCCACTCTATTACGCCTCTGTCTAAAATAAGTTACACGTTAGGTATTGCAAGCGTAGCTTTGCAATTAATTTACAGCATAAATTACCAGGTATTGTTTTGTTTGAATTCTTCCAGAATACCTTTCATCTCAGCTGCAATTTCGTCGTTATAGTCTCCGCTCTTGTTTAATCTTTCCAGCAAACCACGGTGAGAAGATCGTAAATAAGCGTGCATGGCTGCTTCAAAATCAACAATCTTGTTAACCTCAATATCATCAAGTAAGCCTTCGTTAGCAGCAAACAATGAAAATGCAATTTCGGCAACCGTCAATGTTGAATATTGATTCTGCTTCATTAACTCAGTGACGCGTTGACCACGTTCAATCTGTTTACGTGTACTTTCATCCAAATCAGATGCAAACTGGGCAAATGCCGCAAGCTCGCGGTATTGCGCCAAATCAAGACGAATACCACCGCCAAGCTTTTTAACTATTTTAGTTTGTGCTGCCCCCCCCACACGAGACACCGATAGGCCTGCGTTTACTGCAGGACGAATACCTGCGTTAAATAAATCTGTTTCCAGAAATATTTGACCGTCAGTAATAGAGATTACATTGGTGGGTACAAATGCAGATACGTCTCCCGCCTGAGTTTCAATAACGGGCAATGCAGTTAACGAACCGGTTTTGCCTTTTACTTTGCCGTTAGTCATTTTCTCCACGTAATCGGCATTGACGCGCGCAGCGCGTTCCAACAATCTTGAGTGCAAATAAAACACATCACCAGGATAAGCTTCACGACCCGGCGGACGCCTTAATAACAGCGATACCTGGCGATAAGCCCATGCCTGTTTGGTCAGGTCATCATAGACAATCAATGCGTCCTCACCCCGGTCACGGAAGAATTCGCCCATTGCGCAACCTGCATAAGGGGCAATAAACTGCAATGCAGCAGAATCGGATGCGTTTGCTGCAACCACCGCGGTGTGCTCCATCGCGCCATGCTCTTCAAGTTTTCGTACCACTGCGGCAACAGATGACGCCTTCTGGCCCACAGCAACATAGATACATTTAATACCCGTACCCTTCTGGTTAATAATCGCGTCGATCGCAACCGCCGTTTTCCCTGTTTGCCGGTCACCAATAATTAGTTCGCGTTGACCACGGCCAACCGGAATCATGGCATCGATAGATTTCAAACCGGTTTGCACCGGTTGATCGACTGACTGACGCTGAATCACACCCGGCGCCACTTTTTCAATCGGTGATTTCTCTGACGTATTAATCGGGCCCTTGCCATCAATAGGAATACCCAGCGCATCAACTACGCGACCTAACATAGCCTCACCCACCGGGACTTCGAGAATTCGGCCAGTACATTTTACTGTATTGCCTTCGCTAATATGTTCGTAAGGCCCTAATACCACCGCACCGACCGAATCACGCTCAAGGTTTAGCGCCAATCCGAATGTGTTACCCGGAAACTCGACCATTTCACCCAGCATTACATCGGATAAACCGTGAATACGCACGATACCGTCAGACAGGCTTACGACGGTACCTTCGTTACGCGCTTCGGTAATGACGTCAAAATTCTCGATTCTTTTCTTGATTAATTCACTAATTTCTGCAGCATTTAATTGCATTTTGCATTCCTCTAAGCTTTAAATTAAGTGCGGTAAACAATATTATTTTAATTAGTGGCCTTTGTGGTTGCTTACCTGAATTTGTCACGTTATAAATTCAATATTCGTAAAACCGTAGTCTGGTGAACTTGCTTTAATAAAACCGCCGCCTGAAACGCTCACTTACTTTAGTGAAACAAGGTTAGTGAAACAAAGTTAGTGAAACAAGGCATTTGACAAGTTTTGCAGTCGGCCAGCAATTGAACCGTCAATAACAATATCACCGGCCCGCACAATTGCGCCGCCAATCAAACCTTCGTCAACACGCGCCTTTAAACTGACTTTTCGACCCAGTCTTTTTTGCAGTGCACCTGAAATTTTCTTTAGTTGTTTATCTGTCACGTCAAACGCGGAGATCAATTCAGCGTCAATGGTACCTTCTGCTTCAGCGCGTAAGCTTTCAAACTGTTTGGTGATTTCAGGCAGTAAATTAAGTCGACGGTTTTCCATTAGTACCTTGATTAAATTGCGTGCGAATTCATCCATTTTGTCGCGGCAAATATCATCCATTAGTTTTGTTAACTGTTCTTTCTTGATACCCGTATTACTTATCAATGACTGCATATGCGGTTCATTGACCACAGTAGATAAAAACGACAGCATGATTGACCACTCCGCCAGCTTTTTCTGGTCCTGTGCCAAATCAAACACGGCCTGTGAATACGGACGTGCAACTGTTGATATTTCCGCCATGAGTTTGTTCCTAAAAAATTGAAATCCTAAATTTGCGCTGCCAGATCGCTTAATAGAGTAGAATGTGTTTTCGCGTCTATTTCCCGTTTCAGTACTTTTTCAGAACCTTGGAGTGCGATAGTCGCAACTTGGGTTCGAAGCTGTTCCTTGGCTTGATTAATTTCTCGATCAATTTCTGCTTTTGCTGCGGTAACCAGTCGGGCACCCTCGTCACGTGCTGTGTCTTTCGCTTCTTCCACGATCTCGCCAGCACGTTTTTGTGCCTGAGCAACAATATCGCCGGCTTGATTTTTGGCGTCTTTTAACAAGTCAGTCACACGCTTTTCAGCAAGTTCCAGTGCATGTCTGCCTTTTTCGGACGCAGCAAGACCATCTGCTATTTTCTTCTGACGCGCTTCCATCATTTGTGACATCGGTCCCCACAGGACTTTGTTCACAAACCAAATCAATAAAATAAACGCGACCATCTGCCCTATCAGGGTGACAGTAATATTCATTATGCAGTTCCTCTAATCATGTCTGTTTGAATCATGCTTACACTGAGTACCCGGTAACAGTAATTACGTCACCAACCTGGCAATTAACCAGCCAGCGCATTTACTGCTGCTTCCAGTGCACCTACAAATGGATTTGCAAACAGAAACCACATAGCGAACGCCAAAATAATGAACGGAAATGACTCCATTAAACCCGCGAAGATAAACATGTTAGTCATTAATGCAGGGCGCATTTCAGGCTGGCGAGCAATGCCTTCAAGGGTTTTCGCACAGATAAGACCCCAACCAATCGCTGATCCTAAACCGGCAGCGGCAAGAATGACTCCCACCCCTACTGCAGTGTAGGCATAGATTGTTGCTAACATTTCGGCATTCATAAATTTCTCCTTAGATATATAAAACTATAGATTTAGATTTAAAATTTAAACTTTAATTTGAAAACTTTAATTTGCAAACTCAGTGATCAGATGTATGCGCCATGCCCAGATATACGATGGAAAGCACCATAAAAATAAAAGCCTGCAAGGTGATCACCAGTAAATGGAAAATCAACCAGCCCAGATCCAATACAACCTGTAACGGTAGCCAGAATAACGCAGCAAACCCCACCGCGAGCGTGCCACCTATTAAGGCAATCAATAAAAACACCAGTTCACCAGCAAACAGGTTTCCAAATAAACGTAAACCCAGACTCAGTGGCTTGGCTAACTCTTCAATCGCCGTCATAACGATATTGACCGGGACAAAAAATTTACCGAAGGGATGAAACAAAAACATTTTAAGATAGCCCACCGGGCCTTTGATTTTTATACTGTAATAAAGGATCAACCCAAACACAGTCAATGACATTGCCATGGTTGTGCTCAAATCTGTCGTCGGCACCACTTTTAGATACGGAATGCCAGCAAAACCGGCGATCACGGGTAGCAGGTCAACTGGAATCAAATCCATAAAATTCATTAGCCAGACCCAAACAAAAATCGTTAATGCAAGTGGTGCAATAATTGGATTATGGCCAGGGAACGTGTCTTTAACCTGACCGGCAACAAAATCAAGAATGGATTCCACAAAGTTCTGAAAACCACTGGGAACACCCGTCTCCATGTTTCGCGTCAGACGATGCCCCACAAACACGATCAATGCAGCCAGGATAATACTGAAAAAGAGTGTGTCTACGTGCCAGGACCAAAACCCGCCGGTTTCACAACCCTCACCCACACAAAGGTTGGTTAGATGGTGCTGAATATATTCTACGGAACTTTGCCCGCCGTCACTGCCCGACGTATCACTTGCTGCACTCAAGTCTATTAACTCCTGAACTTTATCATCGCGAACTTTATCGATTTTAATATCAATTTATGAACCATATAACTGCCTTATCGCAGTTAACCCGAAAACCGGTGTTGAAATAGGTGCTGAAATCTGTGTCAGCGTTTAAAAATATACAGACTTAAAAGGTAAGCCAGTTGCGCTGTCGCAAACCCCACAAACAGGCCTAACGGATATAAATCCAACAGTTTCAACCCAAATGCGAACGCTGCCAATACTAAAACAAACCGCTGTGCTGCACCAGCGTATAAAATGACGGTACTTTTAGTGGGATTATCCAGCACACCTTCTGTGGCCCGCTTGACACCGAAACCCAATAACAGCGTTGAAACCACGCAGAT
>CAZWBV010000024.1:7158-16605 GCA_964632225.1 uncultured Gammaproteobacteria bacterium
CGCCGTATCCAACCGCCAAAACCATATCAAGACTCTTTCCCGAACCGACATACCCAGCGAAAAAAACACCCGACACCAGTAGCATCATCGCCAATTGCAACACAACGACCTTGCGGGTTTTCTCAACTACTTCATTAGCGGAAGCGCGATTACTATTAACCAATTTGAGCCAATTATTTAAAAAAATCTGGATTTGTTAACAATTTATACACTTTTAGCAAACCGCCAATAAAACCAAGGCCGCCAAACGCTAACATAAAGATTGGCACCGTCCCTAACCATACATCGACAATATACCCTAAAATAAATCCGGATATTGCCGTCGAGGCCAGAATAGTCCCAACACCAATCAACAACATCCCTGGGGTTTTGGGTTTGGCCATCTAAATCCTAAATCACCAGAAATTTGGACGCGGCATTATAGCGCCCATATTCCCTGTACAGCAAGTTAACACCTGCGTAAAAAACAATTTTTATTTCAAGTTATTACCTTACTTTTCACGCATCTATCACTGAGCGCAGAAAAGAGGCTATCCGAGAACAGAAACCGTGGCGAGGAGCTTTTTTAACCCCTGTCAAGGGTGAAAACCTAACAAGGGGAAAATACTTTATCTTCAGAACCTTAACCGCCGTCGCAATGATCCAACTAATTTATTTAGGATTATTTAGAAATCTTTGGGGAGAATCAAGAAGATTTATGCCTAAATCGCGATTCAGGCAACTTTTTCGACAAACCCCCTGGCAGAAAGCGGCCAGAGGAGAGACACGCATAGCCGGAAATGGCGAGGTGGAATTGTCGGCTGCTATTTAATGTGCGCTAAAATCCCTTCGAGTTCATCAAGATTATTGTATTGCACCACCAGCTTGCCGCCGCCTTTTTCCTGATGCTGAATGACGACCTTTGCACCGATACGTTCGGCCAGGTCTTCTTGAAACTTTCTGATGTCTGGATTAATCGTATTTGCGGATTTAGGCGTTTTTTTATTCGAATCTGTGATTTTTCGAACCAAACCTTCCGTTTCGCGCACTGATAGCTGTCTTGCAATCACATCTTTTGCGACTTGCAACTGCTTGGCACCTGATAAAGACAACAATGCGCGTGCGTGCCCCATTTCCAACAAGCCTTTTTGAGCCAATTGCTTCACTTCCTCTTCCAAGGTAAGCAAACGCAACAAATTCGTCACCGCCGTGCGTGAACGCCCGACTGACTCCGCCGCTTGCTGATGCGTCAACTCGAACTCTTCAACCAGGCGTTGTAACGCGATCGCCTCCTCCATCGGGTTGA
Organism: uncultured Gammaproteobacteria bacterium; assembly: GCA_964632225.1. Lineage (GTDB taxonomy): Bacteria > Pseudomonadota > Gammaproteobacteria > SG8-11 > SG8-11 > JAADIM01. The sequence goes on from CAZWBV010000024.1 coordinate 8,444, forward strand.
GGTTTTCACGTTGAATATTCTCAATCAAGGCCATCGCAATAGCGGCCTGATCGGGCACATCGCGAACAATGGTGGGAATTTCATGCAACTCGGCTAATTGTGCAGCACGCCAACGTCGTTCACCGGCTACAATTTCAAACTGGCCATCACCAGCAGGCCGCACGACGATGGGTTGAATCACACCTTGTGCCCGGATCGAATTGGCGAGATCTTCCAGGGTTTCCTGATGAATATCGATACGCGGCTGATATTTTCCAGGGCGAATCAAATCAATGGGGATCGAACGTAAATCTGAATCAGGCTCATCTGGTTTCTTGGGATCCAAGCCGCCCAACAATGCATCCAGTCCCCGACCTAAACCCCTCTTTTTACCCGCCACTTTGCTCACCATTGTTTTTATCTCTACGTTATTAATTTCTATGTCTAACTCGGGATTCTACGCCCTACGCCCAGGAAGTACCGGTCTCTGCGGTCATTGCGTCTCTTCTTAACATTTCTCCGGCCAACGCTAAATACGCCTGCGCACCGCGCGAGCCTTTATCATAATACAGGATGGGCAGGCCATGACTGGGCGCTTCCGCCAATCGGATATTTCTCGGAATGACGGTGCGATACATTTTATCGCCAAAGTGCTTAGCTAACTGCTCTGTCACTTCTGAAGACAAATTATTGCGTGGATCAAACATGGTACGCAGCAACCCTTCAATCTGTAAGTGTGGATTTAACGAACGACGAATACTTTCTATCGTCGACAACAATGCAGATAAACCTTCCAGAGCATAATACTCGCACTGCATCGGAATCATGACGGATTGCGCGGCAACTAACGCATTGACTGTCAACATATTCAGAGAAGGTGGGCAATCGATAAGCACATAATCGAATTCATAACGCACTTTTTCCAACGCAATGCGTAAGCGTTTTTCATGATCCGATACCTTAAGTAATTCGACCTCTGCCGCCGTCAAATCTGCGTTTGAAGCAACCAGAGAAAAACCGACGTCGTCCAGGTAGATCAACGCATCTTCGATAGAAAGCTCGCCCAACAACACGTCATAGCTGGAAGACGCCACGGTGTTTTTATTAACGCCACTGCCCATGGTCGCATTTCCCTGCGGATCCAGGTCAATCAACAGCACTTTGCGCTTGGTGGCCGCAATGGATGCGGCTAAATTTATACTCGTCGTGGTTTTTCCCACACCGCCTTTCTGGTTGGTAATGGCAATCACCTTGCCTTTATTCATCAAGGGATTTTTCACTGAACGCGCTTCTTCCGGCTTTGCTATTTTTGGCCCTTCGCTTGTTATCTCGGTGGCCTTATCAATCGCGTCATCGATCGTGCGTTCCATAGACTCAATGGCTTCTAATGCTTCTTTAGCCTCATCAACTCCAGCCCCATCAACTTCGCCCGACGTCGTATTGTTGCTCGTCGCGCTGTTTTTTGGTGTCTCGTTATATGATTCCATGATTTTTTCACCTAACCCTTTTCTACTTTAACCCTTTCCACTTAACACAAGGGTTTCTGTAAAGATTTAGCCTGTAAACAGACGATGTGTCTTTCAGCATCCAGCTTTGGTATATCTACCCGCTCGACAAACCTAACAATAACCTCATCTGTCAACGTTTCCAATTCTTGTCCGGGGTTTGTGCCCTTCATAATCAAAAAAAGCCCATTTCGCACACACAAATGCAGGGTTATCGCAACAATTTCTGCTAATGAACTCAGTGCCCTACTTATAATACAATCAAATTGCTGCTCGGGGTAAAAATCCTGAGACCGGCTGGACTCAATTGTAATGTTTTTTAGACCCAAATCACTGACTGCCTGAACAATAAATCGGGTTTTTTTCATATTACTGTCGAGCAATACAAATTCGTGCTGAGGAAAGATAATCGCCAGCGGCAACCCGGGCAATCCCGCGCCACAGCCGACATCGATTATGCGCTTTGTTGTTAAGTTGTTTCCTGAACTTGATATTAGGCTTGGCTTTGGCTCTGACGTTGACTCTAACTGTCGTTTTAACTTAGCTTCTGACTTAGGCGCTGACTTAGGTTCTGACTTAGATTTAGAGAACGCGCCTGACCCTAAATATTGTTCAAAATAAGGCACCAAACTAAGGCTATCAAACAAATGACGGACAATAATCTGCTGTCGGCCCTGGATTGACGTGAGGTTATAAACGCGGTTCCATTTTATTAATAGCTCAACAAAATCAGTTAGTTGCGTTTTTTCATGCGCATCACAATCTATACCTAATTGCGCCAGCCCCGCCTCTAGTAACGACATAAACTACGGTGTGCCTGCCTGCTTGCGCGCATCACCCGAACTGTTTTGCATACTCTTTTCCAATGCACGCCCATAATGCTTTTTCATATGTACCAACAGCAAAGAAATCGCCGCCGGTGTCACCCCAGAAATACGCCCAGCCTGCCCCAGCGTGCCCGGCCGCGATACCGATAATTTTTGCGTCACCTCGGCTGACAACCCGCGAACATGTGTATAATCGAGCGCCTCTGGCAGGCAAAGTTCTTCGTTGCGGCGTTGCCGCGCTATCTCCAGTTGCTGCCGCTCAATATAACCCGCGTATTTAGCCTGAACCTCAACCTGCTCTGCGACCTGCGGATCCGCAACTGGCTTACCCGTTCCGGGAAGCGTCATTAAATGGGTATAGCTCACCTCAGGACGCCGCAATAACGCCATTAGAGACGCCTCGCGTGCTAAAACCTGCCCAAACACTCGCTTGCTTTGGGCGACAGATAGTTTTTCAGGATCGACATGTTTCGCTGCTAATCGTTGCATTTCGTGCTCAATCGCGTCACGTTTAACACAAAAAGACACCCAGCGCTGCTCATCCACTAGACCCAGATCGCGTCCTTTGCCCGTCAGTCGAAGGTCAGCATTATCTTCTCGCAATAACAGGCGGTACTCCGCCCGGCTGGTAAACATGCGGTACGGCTCCTGTGTCCCCTGCGTAATCAAATCATCAATAAGCACACCAAGATAAGCCTCATCGCGTTTTGGATACCAGGCCTCAAGATCCCGCACTTGCCGGGCCGCGTTCAACCCGGCGATCAGCCCTTGCGCGGCAGCTTCTTCATAGCCCGTTGTCCCGTTTATTTGTCCGGCAAAAAATAATCCAGGCATATGCCGGGTTTCCAGCGAAGGCCGTAAACCCCGGGGGTCGAAATAATCATACTCAATCGCATAGCCCGGACGGGTAATATGGGCTGCCTCAAACCCTTTGATCGAGCGGACAAACTGGCATTGCACATCAAAAGGCAAACTGGTGGAGATGCCATTTGGGTATATTTCTGAGGTCGTCAAGCCTTCCGGTTCGATAAATATCTGGTGCGAGCTTTTATCTGCAAAGCGAACCACCTTGTCTTCAATAGATGGACAATAACGCGGCCCAACACCTTCAATCTCACCACGGTACAGCGGTGATCGATGCAAACTATCACGGATTAATGCATGGGTTTTTTCGTTGGTATGGGTAATGTGACAACTAATTTGTTCAGGCGCGTCATCATGCGAACCCAAGTAGGAAAACACGGGCACGGGATCATCACCCGGCTGTTCCTCGAGTTGCGAAAAATCAACCGTGTTTTTATCTATACGCGGGGGTGTCCCTGTTTTTAAACGGCCAACATTAAACGGTAATTCCCGTAATCTGCGTGACAACGCATTCGCGGGCGGATCACCAGCACGTCCACCTTCGAAGTTAGACTCACCAATATGAATACGCCCCCCTAAAAAGGTACCCACTGTCAGTACCACCGCCGCCGCGCTAAAACGTAACCCCATCTGCGTCACAACACCAACCACACGCTGATTCTCAACAAGCAAATCATCAACCGCTTGCTGAAAAATAAATAAATTTTGCTGTTGTTCTAACGCACAACGAATCGCCGCTTTATACAGTACGCGATCAGCCTGTGCGCGGGTCGCACGCACCGCCGGGCCTTTACGTGAATTTAAACGACGGAACTGAATACCTGCCTTATCAACAGCACAGGCCATCAAACCACCTAACGCATCAATTTCTTTTACCAAATGGCCTTTTCCAATGCCGCCGATCGCTGGATTACAAGACATCTGGCCAAGGGTGTCGATATTATGCGTCAGTAACAAGGTTTTCACGCCCACACGCGCAGCGGCCATCGCAGCCTCGGTGCCAGCATGACCGCCACCGACAATAATTACGTCAAATTTTTCCTGATAAAACATAGTGATACGCTAAACACTCTTTATGTCATCTGGCCCACACACCTTACACACCAATCTTACATCGATAAGGATAAGAAGGTACTCAAAACTGTCGCCATTGTACGCATTGCTATGCAATTGGCCAATGCTAAAGATGCCTTTGATCGAGTAAATTTTGGCTGCGTATTGTCGATATCCTCCATATATATCCCTAATTATGAGGACACCATGACAGCGGCATTGGCGCTTGAGTCAATACTGATATTCTCCGTCGGCTCAAACCACTTTTGTGCTGCAATGCGGCAAATAATATCTGTCCTCGATTATCAGCCCTTGTCAACACTACCCAATACCCCCGCGCACGTTGCGGGCGGTTTCTGGTATCACGGTAATTTTGCACATGTCGTCAATGTGCGAAAAAAATTCGCATTACCTGATCGGAATAAACCTGATTCCGGCTCCTTCATTACCACTCACATTGACAACGAATTACTTGCTTTCTGGGTTGACCGTATTGAGGATGTTACCGACGCGAGCAAATACCGCTGGCAAAAACTACCCGCTTTGAATACGGGTGTTTTTAGTCGTGCATTATTTCGAAACCAAAAAATAGTATTAGAAGTGAATTTTGAAAAACTAAAAAACACGGACTCGCTCAACATAGTAAACCTTGTGAAAACATTATCTATTTGCAATCCAGCAACAAAACAATCAGACAATACCGACACCGTCAAAACGCAGACTTTACTGCAGCCACATTCTGGAACGCATACGATTGATAATTCGACAACACGCCCGCGAAAAAGAAAAAACCGCGCATCAGCGGCAAGCGCAACAACTCACTCTGCGCCATCAAAAACAACAGCAGCAAGCATTATTAACAAGCAAGCTTATAAAAAAAACCATGCTGAAAAAGAAAATATATACACAAAGACCGACAACACCCGCGACACCGGCAAACCGGTGCAAACAGCCCCCAAACACGCGATGGCAAACAAATACGAAAATACCAGCCTGAATATTGCCCCGATACTCTTACTGATTTCGATGATAAGCGCATTACTATTTTTTACTTTCGGCTCCTATTTCGAAAAAAACTTAGAGAAAATTTTTAACCAACCGCCTACCGAAACGCTTATAAAAACTCTCACCCCCTCATCCGTCACACAAAATACCTTGGGCAATAAACCAGACAACAATATTCTCTTCATATACACGGTCGTTAAAGGCGACACATTGTGGCACATCGCAAAACGATACCGAGACAATCCCTATCTCTATCCAGAGCTCGCCAATTTAAGCAAAATCAGGGACCCCAACTTAATATACCCAGGTGACACTGTCACCATAAAGAAGCATCGATAAAAAGAAAACCGTGCTTAAACCTAAATCAATCAGTTAGATCTACTGCGGACGCCTAATACACTGAAGGGTAAGATAGCTTGATTAAGCTGAATAACTATATTTCTACTATTTAAATAAAACACCGAAACCTAAACCTAATGTGCCATTGTCCTCCATGTTATTACCCGAATTTATTTCTGATTTTTCATATTCCAGTAAAAAATTATAATGAAAATTTTGAGTGTTATTGAATGTATAATTCAATCCGACGTTATAGCCGGAATAATCGATATTAAAATGATCATTAAAGCGCGCGCCAGAACTTAGTGAATATCGCAAAACAGAACTGTACTTAGTTTTGAATCGCCCCGCATACAACAACAGGTTATCAACGAATCGATAACCCGCTATTACCGAGAAATCTCTAATTTTGCTAGACATCCTGTCTTCTTCACCGGGATCATCACCAAAAATAAAGTAGTAAACGGGAATGAAAATGAAGTTGTCATCAAGTGTTCCACCTAATCCATAGGTTAACGCTAACGATGTATTTCCCTTCTTGGCCACATTTCTAGGTTTACCCAAAAGCATGAGTTTCGCACTTAAAATTTGATCTCTATCCGCTTTGAAGCCCAATTCAAAATGATCAGACAAGCCAATACCGCCTTTAAAGGAAGCCCCCATACCCTCGTTACTTATTTCTGAATTATCAACATTGAAGCGTACGGCAGAGGTGCTTCGGCGGTAGATTATTTCTTCTTTCTGATTCGATATATTGACGTTTGCGTCGAATACAACATGACCATTTACCTCTGGAAGATCGAAACGATTATGCTGAATTTTTTTAACCAGTTCTGTTTCACGATAATTGCTACAGCCCGATGAAAACAAAATGTGAACGACGCTAACACTAATTAAAACAAGGTTTCTGTTTGTTTTGGTCATTTTATATCCTTTTTCGAAAAGTCATATATTCCATAAATGTTAAATAACCTTCGTATTGAGCAAATACGCACTGATGTTTTTGCAGTCAATCAGCATGCAGTTTGAGTTCAGAATAGGTTCCTTTAGAATGATTTCCGCATAATTTGTATCAATTGCGTCTATTAGCACCCTAATCTGTCTCAATTATATTACTAAATGTCATATATAATATATAAATGTATCATATAATCAACACATAATTAATAACTAGATTACACTAATAATACATGGTATTAAAATAGATACATTATGCGTTTTTTACATCATGTTATTGATGATGGGTTGGCTGCTATTTTGAAAACCCTGCTATGGCAGGATGTGCATAAATAGGGGGTGCTGCGTTATGGATCAGATAGAGAAGTCCCTTTTTGTTCTCGTCGGCTACTCTCGACGTAACAGAACATGTATTGAAATGGTGGCTATGGGTGGACTTGAACCACCGACTTCAGCATTATGAATGCTGCGCTCTAACCAGCTGAGCTACATAGCCACATGGGAGGTAAACGAAAAGCAATTTTGTATATTTGACGATAATATGTCAAGAAAAAACCACGCCCCATACACCATTGGATTTTAATATACTTCACTAATTACAGCAACTTACACTTTACCTGTGGCATTTGAGATTGTTAAACATTGAATCGAAAATGTACGATATCGCCATCATTTATGATGTAATCTTTTCCTTCAAGTCGCCAGCGCCCGGCTTCCTTTGCGCCTGGTTCACCGCTGTAAGTAATAAAATCATCGAACGAAATAACTTCGGCGCGGATAAAGCCTTTTTCAAAATCTGTGTGTATTACACCGGCAGCCTGCGGCGCGGATACACCTACCTTAACAGTCCAGGCACGCGCTTCTTTTTCACCAGCAGTGAAATAGGTTTGTAATCCAAGTAATGAATACCCGCAGCGAATGACACGATGCAGACCAGGTTCTTTTAAACCCATATCGGAAAGAAAATCTTTTTTCTCTACATCTGACATATCGATAAGATCGGCTTCGATGGAAGCGCACACCGCGACGATCTCTGCATTTTCTGTTTTAGCAATTTCTTTTACAACCGCCAAATGCAAATTATCCTTAAACCCATCTTCGGCAACATTCGCTATGTACATCGTCGGTTTGATTGTCAATAAATGCAGCTCTTGCAGCATCAAAACCTGGTCATTCGCTAAATCCATGGAGCGCACCATGTTGCCTTCATCCAGATGCGCATGGACTTTTTCAAATAAATTCTTTTTCGCAATTGCTTCTTTGTTTCCCGCCTTTGATTCTTTTGTCGCTTTTTGTACCGCCTTTTCGATTGACTCAAGATCGGCAAGCGCCAGTTCAGTATTTATCACTTCAATATCAGCGCGAGGATCAACCTTTCCATCAACATGCACAACATTACCGTCATCGAAACACCGTACGACATGGCCAATTGCGTCGGTTTCGCGAATATGTGCAAGAAATTTATTACCCAAACCTTCTCCTTTTGAGGCACCAGCAACCAAACCCGCAATATCGACAAATTCCATTGTCGTATGAATTACTTTTTGCGGGTGAATAATGTCGGCAATCGCATCCAGACGCGGATCGGGCACGGGCACCATGCCAACATTGGGTTCGATTGTGCAAAACGGGT
>CAZWBV010000025.1:0-11668 GCA_964632225.1 uncultured Gammaproteobacteria bacterium
AACGTGAAGCGCGCAGGGAAGAAAGGGCGCAGTTAGCGTTAATTAAGCGTATGGGCATCAATCCTGAGCAAGGATGGAAAGCGACCTATGAAATTATGCCGGGCAAAGAGAAAGTGATCCAGGAATTACAACAGCTGGCTGAAAAGGCCGATGTAATTTATCTGGCCACTGACCTTGATCGTGAAGGGGAAGCGATTGCGTGGCATTTGCGAGAAGCCATCGGCGGTAAGAAAACAGACTATAAGCGGGTGGTATTCAATGAAATTACGCGCAGTGCAATCAAAGAAGCGTTTGATCATCCGTCAAAAATTGACTTGCATCGTGTACATGCACAACAAACCCGCCGATTTCTTGACCGGGTGGTGGGTTTTATGTTGTCTCCGTTGTTATGGAAAAAGGTGGCGCGCGGATTATCAGCAGGGCGTGTGCAGTCCGTTGCCGTCAAGCTGATCGTTGAACGTGAAAGAGAGATTTATGCATTTGATCCTGAAGAATATTGGGAAGTTGTTGTTGACCTGAACACCCCCAAGGGTAGCAAGCTGACAACACACGTTGCTAAATTCGATAACGAAAATTTTCGACCAAATTCCAAAGAACAAACTGACGCCGCATTAAGCACGCTGGAAAAGGCCGAATTTAAAGTTTTCAAACGCGAAACCAGGCCGTCTACAAGCCGGCCTAAAGCGCCGTTTATTACCTCTACATTGCAACAGGCAGCCAGTACGCGTTTGAGTTTTGGTGTCAAAAAAACCATGATGATGGCGCAGAGGTTGTATGAGGCTGGCTACATCACGTATATGCGAACTGATTCAACTAACTTGAGTCAAGATGCCGTCAATACATGCCGGGACTACATTCAAAATAAATACGGCAAAAAATACCTCCCTGAAAAACCTATTTTATATGCCAGTGGTGAAGGTGCACAGGAAGCCCATGAAGCGGTTAGACCCTCTGATGTCACCGTCATGAAGACAGACTTACTAAAAATGGACGACGATGCGGTGCGTTTATATGAAATGATTTGGCGGCAATTTGTTGCTTGCCAAATGCTACCTGCAAAATACGACTCAACCACGTTAACCGTCCACGCAGACAAATATGAGTTACGGGCAAAAGGCCGCACGTTGCTTTTTGATGGGTGGACTAGAGTTATTAAACCAAGTGGCAAGGGTGACGATGACATTATCCTTCCGGAAGTGAGCGAAAATGATATTTTGGATCTAGAAAAATTAAATCCCTCGCAACATTTTACCAAGCCATCGCCACGTTATACGGAAGCGAGTTTGGTAAAGGAACTGGAAAAACAGGGAATTGGTCGTCCATCGACTTATGCCAGTATTATATCAACAATTCAGGATCGCGGTTATGTTTCCACTGTTGGTCGACGTTTCTTTGCCGAAAAAATTGGCGCTATTGTGACAGACAGATTGACGGAGTGTTTTGGCGATTTAATGGATTATGGTTTTACTGCTGGCATGGAGAAAAAGCTGGATGCGGTTGCTGAGGGTAAGAGTGAATGGACCGATGTACTGGATAAATTTTACAGTGGATTCAAGAAGCAATTAAAGGTCGCGGGAAAAGATATAAAAGGCATGCGGAATAATGATCCAACGGACACCGATATTTCTTGTCCAACGTGTAATCGGCATATGATGATACGGGTTGGTTCAACAGGCGTTTTTCTTGGTTGTTCAGGTTATAATTTACCACCAAAAGAGCGCTGCAAGTCGACTATTAACCTGATTTCGGGCGAAGAGTCTGCGTCGACCGAACGTGACGCTGAACAAGAAGCAAAAGCGTTGTTGGAAAAACGTCGCTGTCCAATTTGCAGTTCTGCAATGTATGATTATTTGATCGATGAAGAGCGAAAACTTCATATATGCAGTAACAACCCGGATTGTCCAGGATTTGAAGTAGAGCAAGGAAAATTTCATATAAAAGGCTATGAGGGTCCGATTGTTGATTGCGATAAATGTGGTGCTGATATGCAGCTCAAATCGGGTCGATTTGGCAAATATTTCGGGTGTACTAACGAGGAATGCAAAAATACGCGTAAACTAATGCGTAACGGCGAGGTTGCACCACCAAAGGCAGACCCGATCCATATGGAAGAGCTGCCTTGTGAAAAGACAGAAGGCTATTTTATTTTAAGAGATGGGCTTGCCGGCATTTTTCTGGCGTCCAGTACGTTTCCTAAATCACGCGAAACAAAAGCACCTCGAGTTGAGGACCTTCTTCGACACCGCAGTGAGCTGGACCCCAAATTTAACTACTTATGCGAAGCGCCGGTAAAAGACAGTGATGGAAATCCTGCAATAATAAGGTATAGCCGTAAAAACAAAGAACAATATATAATGTCAGAAGTGGATGACAAAGCGAGTGGCTGGACAGCGCACTATATCGATAAAAAATGGAAAGTTAGCAAAAAAGTAGCCGCTGTTAAAAAGAAAGCGCAAGCCAAGAAAAAGACCGCTACTAAAAAAGTGGCAAAGACCACGGCAGAAAAAAAAGCACCCAAAAAAGCGAAAAAGAAAGCCGGCAAAAAGGCAGTCAAAAAGAACTGAATAATCAGGGGTTTCTTAGTAGAATAAACTTTTGGCGACGCCCCACGGAAGGGCGCAAGACTCAACCTTAAGCAAGGCTTAATCTTAAGAAGTCACACCAGGAAGGGAAGCGGATTCAAACTAAAAATACATTATATTGGCATGATTACGAAACCTTTGGTCTTGATCCGAAGAGGGATCGTATTGTTCAATTTGCGGGTGTTCGTACAGACGAAGATCTGAATATCATCGGTGATCCACTTACCCTTTATTGTAAACCCGCAAATGATATGTTGCCACAACCGGAGTCATGTGTTGTCACTGGCATTACACCACAGGTAGCGCTGCAAAAAGGCATTGTAGAAGCTGAATTTATTGACCAGGTTCATCAGGCATTTTCACAACCCGGTACCTGTGTGGTTGGTTACAATAGCATTCGCTTCGATGATGAGTTCACGCGTTACACGCTGTATAGAAATTTTTTTGATCCTTACGCAAGAGAATGGCAAAACGGCTGTTCACGCTGGGATATCATCGATGTAGTTCGGCTCACTCGCGCTTTACGCCCGGAAGGGATTAATTGGCCCTTTTATTCTGAAAGAACGGCTGAAGAGACTGCTATCGGAGGGCCAATCGCAGGAAAACCGAGCAATAAGCTGGAAGATCTAACCGTTGCGAACGGAATTCCGCATGAATCGGCGCATGATGCGTTATCAGATGTGTATGCGACGATCGAAATAGCGAGATTAATCAAAAGCAAGCAGCCAAAATTATTTGATTACGCTTACAGCCATCGCAACAAACGTAAAATTGCTGCGCTGTTGGACCCAAATAAAAAGACGCCTGTTATACATGTTTCAGGTATGTATTCTTCTGATTATACATGGGCAGCGGCGGTCGTGCCGATTGCTTTACATCCAATAAACAAGAACGCCATTATCGTGTTCGATTTACGCAGCGATCCCACGCCATTGCAAACGTTGAGTAAAGAGGAAATTGCTAACAGAATATTTACGCCTGCTGCTGATATGCCAGAGGGAATTGAAAGAATACCGTTAAAGACAATACATATCAATAAGTGTCCCGTGGTCGTGCCGTTGAATACGATGGACGGCAAAGCGGCGAAGCGCCTGAAAATTGATCTTACTGTTACAATGAATCACCTTAAATCATTAGCAATAGATAAAAAGTTGATTCGGAAAATTCAAACCGTTTATTCTGGCGGTTTTTTCTGTGCTGAAGACAAAGCCAAGATGGACGCGATTCGTTTTGAAAAGCCGGAAAACTTAGTTGGATACAGTGAAAAATTTACAGATGAAAGAATACCGGAGATGCTTTTTAGATACCGCGCTAGAAATTACTATGAGACCTTAACGGACGATGAAAAATCACGATGGGAATCGTATCGCATAAAGCGATTAACCCACTCTGACGGTGGTTCCAGTATTACGATGGATGAATACTTCGAAAAAATACAGGAAATAAAAAATAAACAACCACAAACAGAAAAATTATCGGCTATTTTAGATGATTTGATCTCATACGGTAATTCGCTGATACCGTAACTCGTTATTGTTACTTTGCCTGCTGGGATGGACACTAGGTAAGGGGGTGATAGCAGGGCACGGCATTGGTACAATGGCCAATGCCGCAGTTGCTGGTTCTTCTATTTTGTTATTTCGCCGTGATTATCTGTAAACTTGGCATCGCCAAAAGCCAGTATAGGGTAGAAGACAAAGCTTAATAGTATCATTCCAACAGCGAATAATCCGTCCTTGCCAAAATTTTTTGCCATACCCATCATGGCCATGACAAAGATTATAAAATTTACCAGTGGGACAAGAAATAAAAGTAGCCACCAGCCTGGTTTTCCCGCGATTTTTAGTATCACATATAAGTTGTAAACAGGGACAATGGATGCCCATCCTGGTTGCCCTGCTTTGGAAAATATTTTCCACAACGATACGAAGAACAGTATCAATAAGGCGAAGTAAATCGCCGATACTGCTGCTATTACGGATTCATCCATTTTGTGTGCTCCTCGAATAGGTTAGTGTTGACGATGCTATTGCTATTAATGCCTTAAATAGTTATATAAATATAGCTGGATCATATAAACATTGGACAGTGACCCACCATGTAAACAAGCAGGTTAATACTAAGTCGGCCTTTAGCCAGTCTTTCTACACAATTAAGTTGTGATTGGCGTCTAACTATCGAGGAATTGCGGTGTAAAACCTTTATCAGGTAATAAGCTGGATGTCTTCTTCGAGTAGGAAATTGTAAAATCGATGAGCAATAAGCGAGAGTTGTTTTCCTTTGGGATAAACAATAAACCAGTGGTATTCTAATGGAAAGTGTTGCGCGTCTAAGATGACTAACTCGCCCGCTTGCAGTTCATGTGTAAGCGCGTATTTTGATAATATAGAAAGTCCTAGTCCGCCTCTGACCGCCTGTTTGATTGCTTCATTACTGCCAAGTTCCATACTGACTTTAAAATCAACACCAGTTTGCTGTTTTAGTTTTCTCAACGCGACACCCGTACCGGCGCCAGGTTCGCGCATAACAAATTTTTCCTTAGTGATTTCTTCAATGGAAATATTTTTTTTTGCAGCCAGGGGATGGTCGGGCGGTGCCAGCAAAACGAGCGGATTTTGCAAAAAAGGGGTGACGTTCAGCGCCATATCGTCGGGAGGTTGGCCTACGATATACAGGTCATCCTGGTTCTCTTCAATGCGTTGCAGTACGCGTTCGCGGTTAGTAATTTCCAGAAATACTTTGATGCCCGGGTATTGCTGACAAAATTTGCCTAGGAATCTGGGTGCCAGATATTCCGCAGTGGTGACGCTTGAGATTCTTAAATTACCTTGTTTGATGCCCTTCAGGTCTGAAATTTTCATACTGAAGCTGGAAAAAGTTGCAGAAATATTGCGTGAGACTGCCAGCAGTTCGTTGCCCGCATCTGTCAGGAATATGCGTTTTCCAATTTGCTCAAAAAGTGGCAAACCTATCGTGTCAGCGAGTTTTTTAATCTGCATGGAAACCGTGGGTTGGGTTAAAAAAAGCTCTTCTGCTGCCAGGGTGAAACTGCGATTTCGGGCGATGGATTCAAATACTTGGAGTTGGCGGAACGTGACGTTTTTCATACAGAATTAAAGCATAGATAATAATCTATGTAAAACATATTATAAATCTATTTTTATTTATGGATAAAAGCGGTAAACTCATCGTCATTCGGTAGTGGGAAGGGTTATTCGGGAATATATTCGAGAATAAAAAAGTATATTCTTTTAGTCGAATTGGCGTTTAGTTAGGGACAAGCAGATTACTTACTCCCCTTTGTAATTATGGTTATCTCTAATTTAGGTCTATTCTGCTGCTGAACATTCCAGGGCGCATATTTTCTCCTCCCTTTGATTTATATGCGTCCTGTTTTTTTGTGCGTTCGTGCAAAAAATAACCGCATGCGCGCAGATACCTTACTTTTGTGCAGTATTATTGTACTGCTAAGCTAAGCTCACGCATTCGGTTATAATTTCCCATTTTAGAGTGATCTATGAGGTTATACTTGAAAGTGCGGTTTTCTCACGGGTAAAATTCGTTAATCTGAAATTAATCAGGTATAGCTAAAGACAGCTAAATTATGTCTGTTAAATGTTTTTAGATTGAGTTATCAAAATGATCGATAATTTTTCGCCAGTAGTTAATTTGAAGCGACTTAAATTGAAACAAATTATTATTATTATTTTTTTTTGTGTTCAGGTGAGCGTGCCTTTGTGGGCGGGCACCGCTATTGAAAGTCGCGATTTAGAAGGGAACATAAACAAGTTAATGGTTGATGGCGACAGGGTGCGGCTCGAAATCGGTGATAGTGGCTATATGTTGGTTGATTTAAAGAAAAGTACATTTTATAACGTTGAGCCAAATGAAGAACGTATTATTGATATGAGTTCCTTTTATAGTATCCCGATTGCACGGGTCGCGGGTGCCGAGGATCGAATTGCTGTTCATTTCAAAAAAGTCGGTAAAGGGCCTAAAATTGCCGGGTACAACACAACTCATTACAAAATGATGATAAATGAATTTGTCTGTGCTGATGAATATCTTTCCCGGCAAGCCTATGCAGTAGCAGATATGAAAACTTTATTTAAGGTCTATGTTCACATGTCTGGCCGGGAAGCGGCAATGGGTGTGTCGGGAGATGGAGATCCTTGCGAGCGCGTCGAATTTGAAATGACAGAAGCGCAGTATAAAAAATTAGGTATCCCAATGCGCACGGTGAGCCGGGACGGGCATACTGATCACGAAATTATGGCAATTAAAACCGATACAAAAATCGCTAAAAAAGTGTTTAAGTTGCCGGAATCCTACACAACCCTAACGGTGGAAAGTCTGCATAAACTGTTGGAGTGATCCTGTCGCGGGCGCTGTAATTTCTGTAGTTTAAGAGCCGGGGTTATTTAGGGTTAATGGACTTATGTTTTTTCACCATGTTGACGATGTCAGCCATGGTTAGAAAACTGAGTATCTGTGTATATTTTGTATCCGTCTTCCAAAGATCTTCGGCATTACATTGGATGCGTTCGTTTTGCCATAATTCAATTATCCATTGTGCCGCCACGCGCTCCGCCCAGCCAGGCATGAGCGATTTTCCGTCTCGCCAATCAATTAACTTTTTTTTATCAACAGTCGTGCCGTTAGCGCGGTTCGTTAGCTCTTTACTAAGCCGTGCCGGTGTTAATCCGGTTAATTTTTCTAATTGATTGATTATGTTATCCATGGCTGAGTATATAAATATTAACCAGTGTTTTTGAGTGTCGCTTTGTTAGTATATAAGGTATTCTACCTTAAAATTTGACTGGATTAACCTGCTGGTTTAGATAATCATAAAAATATTTAGTTTAATGATGTGTTGGCTTGCAGTTATAATTGCCGCAGTGTGGGTGATATCCGCATAAAACTTGCTCATTAGTAACCTTACTCATTAGTAAACTGAGGGGAGAAATTAGATATGGCCGCTACGTCATCAACAATGTTGGAATTAGGAACCTATGCACCGGATTTTAGCTTGCTCGATTGTGCTGGTGATAAAAAAAGTCGCGACGATTTTAACGGCGGCGAGGGGCTTTTAGTCGCATTTATTTGTAATCATTGTCCATATGTAATTCATATTAACGATAAGTTAACTGAATTTGCGAAGGAGTATCAAGCCAGAGGATTGGCAGTAGTCGCGATTAACAGTAATGATGTTAACAACTATCCCGATGATAGCCCTGAAAAAATGATTGAATTGACCCGGAAATACAATTTCACATTTCCTTATTTGTACGATGAGACTCAGGATGTGGCTAAGTCGTATAAGGCGGCATGCACACCGGATTTGTTTTTATTTAATCAAGATTTCAAATTATTCTATCGTGGCCAGTTCGATGATAGTCGCCCGAAAAATGTGTTGCCTGTTACGGGTAAGGATCTAAGACAAGCAACAGACGCTATGCTAACAGGTGGCGCTGTTGCGGTTGATCAAAAACCAAGTATGGGTTGTAATATAAAATGGAAGCCGGGTAATGAACCGGATTATTACACCTAAATCTCAAGCGCCACGGGTATATGCTACGGTCCAACTGACTTATTCAGGTTTAAGGAAATGGTAATTTTCTGGCAGTATTATGTTTCATGAAATACTATTTCTGTGGAGTAAGGATTTTAAATTAGTAAGTAGAGTTTTCTTATCATGAAAATTATTATTTTTGCAATTGTCATGGCAACAGCCGCAACATTGCCTGCAGGTCACGATCAGGCAGCATGGGGTATTACTGCTCAGCAGTTAAAAAAAATTGTGTCGGCAGTAAAAGTGGAACCAGGTGAAAATTATCATTTTGCGGAACACATGGAAATTGAACCTGATGTTTATGTGCTAAAAGAAAAAGGGAAAAACAGAAAAATAGAATATTATTTTTACAAAGCAAAATTATATAAGATTTTTATTGTGTATGATCGCCAGCCAGAGTTACGTAAATTATACAATCATTTAAAACAAAGTTTAGTGTCACACTTTGGTAGGGCCGAGCAAGAATTTAAACGCACCGTGTTTGGCTTGGTTGTAACACACACCCAATGGGACGACGGGAAAACCTTACTGGATTTGCGCGAGGGCGCTGGTTTTGTCTATCAAGTGCGAATAGACAAGGCGGCACTAAAGTTAAAGGAAAAGGCTTATACTTTGAAGAAAGCAATATGAAGAAGGCCCGCGTAGTTATTAGTCGTGTAGCTATTAGTCGCGTAGTTATAGCCGGGTAGTTATTAGCCGGGTAGTTAAGGGGGGAGGGGGAGTAAATAGTTAGGTAGTAATCAGAGGTTCCTTAGGTATAAGCAGGTGTAATTTAAGTGGGTTGATGAAGTTCGGCAAGGTTTTTTTGTACTAACGAAAACGTGTTGTCAATATCCCGTGATATTTCACCATGTAATACGCCAAGATTTTGTAATATCTCTTGTGCTTCATCAAAACCAAGCTCAATTAAGTTTATCAGCTTGCTCATAAACTCCAAAAAAATCTCCGTTTTATTTTTATCGCTGTGGGATAATTTAAAAGGTTCATAGAATGAAATAGCATGCGCAATTATATGTTTGGCCGCTACATCGGGTGATAGCTCTGTATCAAACGTACTTTTGAATGCTGCCTGTTTATTAGCAGATTGCACGCTGTTTGTTTGATCGCCATTGCTGTTGAAAAATGATTCATCAAGCTTTTGTTTCACGACTCTGAGTAATAATGCCAGTGGGTGGTCGCGAACTTCAAGTGACACGGAAGATTTTGAAGAAAAGGGTGTCGCTGTGTCGGATTCTTTGCGGTCGCCTATGTGTTGAATTGCACGCACATTCCTGTCTTCAGTTTGAAGGTGCGTAGTGGGTTCGGTTGTCGGGCCAGTAAATGATTTTATATCCATTTTTCTGTACCCCATTTTGCAGTATTCAATGTTATATCATTTAATGTTGCTTCCACTGTTGTTTCCGCTAATGTTGTTTCCACTTTGAATCGCTCCGCTGGTCAATTCCTTAGTCTGACCAAATTGTAGCATTTGTAAAAAAAGAAATCTATCCGCGCTGGGTAATGGATAGATGCCTACCAAAACATAAAAAACAGGAAGCTGCCGAGTAGAAGTCGATATATGACGTAGGGCAACATACCTGTTTTTTCTAATAATTTTAAAAAAAAATGGATAACGACAAATGCGGTACAACCTGAAATTAAAGCGCCCAGAAAAAGCGTATTCCATTCAACGTTATTATATGAAGTATTCGCCAGGTCGAGCGTTTTTAGCAGGCCTGGTAATAGTATTGCTGGAATTGACAGTAGGAAAGAAAAGCGTGCCGCTGCGGCGCGACTCAGGCCAATCAACAACGCGGCCGTCATTGTAATGCCGGACCTGGACGTGCCGGGTATTAGCGCGAGTGCTTGAGCGCACCCTATAATCAGAATGTCTTTTAATGTGAGTGTGTGTTCGTCTCGCTGGCGCTTACCGTAAACATCCGCCCACCATAATGTCAGGCCAAAAATAATTGTCGTCGTCGCGATAACTATCGGGGAGCGTAATGATGTTTCAATGACTTCTTTAAACAACAGACCTGTTATGCCTACCGGTATGGTGCCGATTATGACGCCCCAGGCGAGAAGGCTATTCGGTGTTTGTTTGAATGTTGTTAGTGATTTGAACCAGTCTTTTGCCATGAGGGTCAATTCATGCCTAAAATAAAATACCACCGCGCTTAATGTGCCAACGTGAACTGCGACATCAAATGCCAGGCCTTGATCTTGCCATCCAGTTAATAGGGGTACCAATATAAGGTGGGCAGAGCTGGAAATGGGAAGGAACTCAGTCAATCCCTGGATAATTGATAATACGAATAATTGAATAAAATCCATTTTTTAACCTTTGTTTAACTTTTTGTTTAACATGGCATTATAGTGCGGGAAAAAGTCGCGCGCGTTGATCCGCCAGTTTAAAGCCAATTAAATTACATTTTAGTTGCTGTGGTAGATGTTTCGCTAAAGCCAATGCTTTGAATCGTTCGCCCATTTCAGAAGGTAAAGTGAGCTTTTGAATTTGTTGGCTCAATTCAATCTGCTGTTTTAAATTGCTGTCTGAAAAAGGCTGCGCCATCGTTTCCAGTCCACATCCAATTAGAAAAAAAGCCTGTGTAGTGTAACCAGTAACATCAAAGCCAGCGCTATCAGCACATTCTGCCAAAGCTGTAAAATTTACATGTGCAGTTATATCCTGTAAACCTATTAACGCGAAAGGATCTGTATGTGCGTGGTGACGGTAATGGCACATCAGTGTGCCGGCAGTGCGTTGTTGATGGTAATACTCATGTTCCGGGTAACCATAATCTATAATGAGTATCAGTCCTTTTTTCATAAAACGGTGTGCTGATTGAATCCAGGCATTTGCTGCAAGGTTTACTTCGGATACGTAGGTGTCTGGCAGGGTTTTTACAATTCTGCTGATTTGGTTTTTTAAAAATGCGTTATCAGTGTTTCCGTTACTTAATGTAAATTGATCATTGCGCACTGTAACGTGTAATTCATTGGCAATACTTTTTTTCATTTGAAATAAATGAACGGGCATTGCATCGAATAGTTCATTTGCCAATACGATGCCTTCATACGCTTTAGACGGAGGTTGGTCTAGCCATTTTATTAATTCAAATAAATGATTTGCATGTTTTTTAACAGTAGCTTGCTGTCGTTGCCTTAGGTCAGCACTGGTTTCTAGAATAAAATAATTGTCGGGTAACTTGCTTGCGCGGGCCAGTTCCAATAAAATATCAATGGCCATTTTCCCGGTGCCAGCCCCAAATTCCAAAATGTTCTTTTCTTCGAGTTGTGGTAGCACCTGTGCACATTGTTTTGCAATACATCGAGAAAATAAGGGTGATATCTCAGGTGCTGTTGTGAAGTCTCCAAAATGACCAATTTTTTTGCTGCCAGCACTATAATAACCCAGCCCTGGTGCATACAATGCGAGTTCCATAAAGCGGGAAAAGGGGATGCTTTTCAGGGATTTTATTTCAGTTTTAATGTATGTTTCTAATTGTCGGCTGTGCTCAATTGCGTCCGCAGC
>CAZWBV010000025.1:11678-16114 GCA_964632225.1 uncultured Gammaproteobacteria bacterium
GGGTATCGGCAGTCCCGCCGGGACATAATATTTGTTATTATGTGGTGCATTCATATTCAAGTGATCTAATTGATCTGGATAAACAGAAACGGGATTCAAAGCGTGGAGAATAACATAGAATCACTTAAAGAAAAGGTTGTCTTAATTACCGGGGCTGCGCACAGAATTGGCGCGATGACGGCCCGCAAATTACATGCTGCCGGGGCCAATATTGTATTGCATTGCCTTTCTTCGCGCTTGGCGGCGGAGGCGTTGCAACTCGAGCTAAATACAATACGAAAAAAATCCGTACATATCGTTCATGGGGATATTCTTCAATATGATAATCTGGCAAATATTATAAATGATTCATTTTTAGCCTGGAACCGTCTTGATGTGCTGATCAACAACGCGTCTATGTTTTATCCTTCTCCAATCGGTTTGGTGGATGAGTGTGCGTGGGATGAATTGATAGGCAGTAATTTAAAAGCACCGTTTTTTCTTGCACAAGCCGCTGCCCCCCATCTTAAACAGCGCAATGGCTGTATTATTAATATTGTCGATATTCATGCAGAGCGGCCGTTAAAAGCATATCCGGTATACAGTATTGCCAAAGCAGGCTTGGTGATGCTAACTAAGGCGATGGCCTGCGAGCTGGGGCCCGAAGTGCGCGTCAATGCGATTGCCCCAGGTGCCATTTTATGGCCGGAAGGCGAGATGGATGATGCGCTAAAACAGAGTATTATCTCTCGCACATTATTAAAACGTCAGGGAGAGCCCTCTGACATAGCGAATGCAATATACTTTTTAGTGAAGGACGGTGGTTATATCAGTGGGCAGGTATTAGCCGTCGATGGTGGCAGGTCGATAAATTCATAGACGCTCGCCCAGACTTAACCAGAGGTTCCCTAGTATTATTTATGATTGCCCTATAGCAATACCCGCTCAACGCCACCCTGTGTTGCTTTCGTGATAAATTCTTTTTGCCAGTTTTTCCCCAGTAATTTATTTGCCATTTCTACAACAATGTAATCAGTGTCCAGGCCCGTTGTGTTTTTGTATCGGGATAAACCCTGTTGGCAGGCGGGACACGATGTGACTAATTTAATATTTTTAGGTTTCGTTTCTAACGATGTGCAAATTTCTTCTATGCCCTTTTGTAATTCTTCTTCTTTACGAAATCGCACTTGTGTCGCAATGTCGGGCCGGGACAGTGCAAATGTGCCGGCTTCACCACAGCAGCGATCAGATAATAATACGTTTTTGTTTAACAGTTTTGACACAATATTGATTGGGTCGTCACTTTTAATAGGTGAATGACAGGGGTCGTGATACAGGTATTGTGTATTGTCGTCGCCGCTAATTGATAGGCCCTTTTCGAACAAGTATTCATGTATATCAATGAGGCGAGAACCTGGAAATATTTTTTCCAATTGATACTTCAATAATTGGTCCAGGCAGGTGCCGCAAGAAACAATGACTGTTTTTATGTCCATGTAATTCAGCGTGTTTGCAATGCGGTGAAACAGGATTTGATTTTCGGTTGAAATTTGATCTCCTTTTTTTGTTTCACCACTTGATTTTTGCGGATATCCACAGCAAAGATAACCTGGAGGTAATACCGTTTGTGTGCCGATGTCATACAACATAGCCAGAGTGGCTAGCCCAACCTGGCTAAACAGGCGCTCGGACCCGCATCCAGGGAAATAGAAAACAGCTTCAGAATCTTCATTCGTTTTCTCCGGGTCACGTAGAATAGGTACGTTTTTATCTTCCTCAATACCTAAAAGCGCACGCGTGGTTTTGCTTGGTACGTTGCTCGGCATGGGTCGTTTTACAAAATGCACAATTTGCGTTTGTATAGACATTTTTCTGGTAGTTAGCGAGGGCGTTTTTGTTGGCTGCAATAAGCGACTGTTCTTGGCAATGTTGAATGCGGCGCGTTGTGCTTTATATCCCCAATCAATTAATATTTTTTTCGATATTTTAATGGCAGCAGGATCAGTTAAATTTAAATACGCCATTGACAATTTCGTTGCCAGGCTAAAGTGTTTTTTACCCCTGGATTTGAGTATATGACGCATATGCATAGAAACCTCGCCAAAGTCGATATCAACCGGGCAGGGGGATAAACATTTATGGCAAACAGTGCAATGATCCGAGATGTCGTTCATTGCATCGAAGTGACGCAGGGAAATGCCTCGACGAGTTTGTTCTTCATATAAAAATGCCTCAATGATCAAACCGCTCGCAAGAATTTTGTTGCGTGGTGAGTAGAGCAGGTTGGCCCTTGGTATATGTGTGTTGCAAACTGGCTTGCATTTTCCGCAGCGCAGGCAATTTTTAATTTCATCATTTAATTTGCCAAGTTCACTCGCTTCAAGGATCAATGCTTCTTGTTGAACCAGCGTGAGCGAGGGTGTATACGCACGATCAATGCTGTCTCGTGATAATAGTTTTCCGCGATTAAAGTTATTTCCAGGGTCAATTTTGGTTTTATACTTTTTAAAGGCGTCTATGCTTTGTTGTTCAACAAAAGGCATTTTAGTTATGCCTATGCCATGTTCGCCGGATATTACGCCGCCTAACGACTTGGCTAACGCCATGACTTGCGAAACGATGATGTTTGCTTCGTGCATCATTTCGTAGTCATTTGAGTTCACAGGAATGTTTGTATGCACATTGCCGTCGCCCGCGTGCATGTGTGTCGCAATAAAAAGACGTTTGGCGCGCACTTCTTTATGTATGTTGTCGAGTTGTTGTCGAACAAAAGCCAGTTCCTGGCCACAAAATATATTTTTCAGTGGTTGTTCAATAGAATGTCGATAAGAAATACGAAACGATCTGCGCAGCAATAAACTTAAAAAAGTATCGTCCGGTTTTATATCGACGATATTTTCCTTCTTGATGTCGAAATCACGACCAATGTCGCTATTTATATTGCTATCCAGTTTTGAAAGTATGGTTTCCCACTTGGCCTTCATGTTGTCCAGTTGTTTTTTTGCCTCGACAAATTTTCGTCCAATAAATTGATCGTTTTCTTCCTGGTTTTGTTCGTGGGCAGGATTGAGTGTGGAGACCGGGTGTTGAGTAGACTCCTTTTTAAGATAGCTTCGCACTCTTTCAATCATGGTGAGCTTATTTTTAATTGAATGTTCGATATTAATTCTTTCTATATTTTCACTGTATTCGGGAAGTTTGTCCAAAGGGATGACAACGTCTTCATTCAACTTAAATGCATTTGTATGGGCGGCGATGGCAGCAGTGCGAGCCCGGTCGGCCCAAAATTGCGCCCGTGCATTTTTGCTGACAGCGATAAATCCTTCAGCGCCTCTTTTGTTCGCCATGCGCACGACAGCGGAGGCCGCTGCGGCGACATTATTGTCATCGTTGCCGACTATATCAACAAGCAGGAGCATTTTTGGCAATTCGGGCCGCGCTGCTTTTGTTGTATAATTAACGGCATGCACATAGCGTTCGTCTAAATGTTCTAGTCCGGCAAGGTCAACGTCGGGTAAGTTATCCAGATATTCTTTGGTTTCAATGATGGCGGGAACAGCTTTTGTTAAATCGTGGCCAAAAAACTCCAGACAAACCGTTCGTATATACTGGTGTTGTGAATGCAATATAAATACGGCGGAAGTAATCAGGCCGTCACATCCTTCCTTCTGTGCACCAGGAAGGCCTCCAAGAAATTTGTTGGTGACGTCTTTGCCCAATCCTTGTTTGCGTAGTTCATTACCAGGAATAGATAAAATTTCTGTTTTGGCGGACATGGTTTTCCCATCAGCCTGAAAGCGACGAATGCGAAATTTGACCATTTCTAACTCGTGTATTTTCCCCAGGTTGTGGTCAAGTCGTTCAACTTCCAGCCATTGGGCATCGGGCGTGACCATGCGCCACGACACCAGGTTGTCCAATGTGGTTCCCCACATGACCGCCTTTTTACCGCCGGCATTCATCGCAATATTGCCACCAATTGTAGAGGCATCCTGGGATGTCGGGTCAACAGCGAACACGAGATTATTTGCTTCTGCTAAATCGGAAACACGGCGTGTCACTACGCCCGCTTCAACACGAACCGTTGGGCATAGGCGTTTTACGCCGCTCTGATCTTCTGCAGGAAGTGATCGTGATCGGATTGCGTCTATTTGTTCCAGCTTTTCGGTATTAATAATCGCGGTTTCGGGATGGAGTGGTACGGCACTGCCGGTATAGCCAGTACCGCCGCCACGCGGAATAATACTTAGCCCAAGTTCGATACATGTTTTCACAATAGCCGCGATCTCTTTTTCATTTGTTGGCGTGATCACGACAAAAGGATATTCAATACGCCAGTCACTGGCATCCGTTACATGTGACACGCGTGAAAAACCATCGAATAATATATTGTCACGACGCGTTACTTTTAGTAAGGCTTTGCTTGCCTTCTTCTGTTGTAGTTTTTGTTTGGGTAG
>CAZWBV010000026.1:0-10410 GCA_964632225.1 uncultured Gammaproteobacteria bacterium
AAATCAGTTGAAGCTACTGCTCCTGCCCTCGTCTCTCACCTGCTTCCTGCGATTGCCTTTAAAATTCGCTATTCCTTTTTGTTTCATCGTCATAACTAAAAAATCTTAGGTTTTAGGATGGTGAAGTTAAGTGTTGTTCGATATTGTACTATATACTGTAGGCGGATAATTGGATGGGGACTCTATTGAGTCTAAAGACGGGGCGTATTTAATTTCGCCACATGCAGTGTCTATCATGGAGGTAATAAAATTGAAAGTCAGTATTTTTATTATACTTTTACTGTTTACTTCTAACTGTTTCGCACTAGAAGAATCTGATGTGTCCTGCGTCGCAAAATATGAACAATATGCATATCAGGAATTTAATCCTAAAATATCAGGTGAGCGTAGTTTAGAAAGTTTTACTAAAGGGATAGAAGGTATTGTTAATAGCGCAAGAATGACTAGAATATATGGCTTGGCTTTGCGGCGAGATACCTTTACAAGAGGCGAGCTTATTTTTAGTATCAATATTAAAGGTGATGGTACAGTAATAGGTCTGGATAATTTGTATACGCCGATTGATAACTGTGAATTTATTAAAAATATTTTAATTTTTTATAGTAAAGTAAAATATGAAAGCATAAGCAATTTAAATGACTTGAGTGTATTTGTACATAGAATCGTGTTTGGAGGTAAAAATCTCTAACAAAAAATATAAACAACATCCCAAACGCTACGGGTATATGGTATAGTGTACGAAAACTACAAATTGTTTTTATATATTATCTAGCTAATTTGAAATGTGTATGAAGATATTTTCATCAAATATTATCATCCTGTTACTGTTGATTGCTGTCCTTAACGGCTGTTCAACCGTTGCAGTTCATTTAGTAAAAGACGTAGCGCCACCACCCTATTCAGGAACAAACGTTGCTTTAACGAATACGAAAAAAATAGGGTACAATTTCGATTTTTATGGGGCGATTACGTTTTCGGTAGTTGATGTTTACTTTAGTTTTATGGCGGATACCTTATTGTACCCAATTGACATGTACAGGCTCAATATTGCAGACAATATTACAGACTAAAGTAAGGTGATGAGTCGAGAATTTTGCTGACGACACAGTAAATACAAAATTTAAAAAGAGGCTGCGATGGGTCTTACGGATGATGAACATATCGATGTATGTCAGGATATTGAAGTTAGCTTAAAGGCGCAGTATGAACTGAACCCTTCAATCACTGACAGTGTTTGCGTATTCGCGCTTGAAAATGCAAAGATTGCCGTTAAAAAGAAGTAGGGATTTGCAAAGAACGTGACTCGCCGTGTTTATTTTTTATGAAGTTATTTTTTATGAAGTTATTTTTTATGAAAAATAGTGCTGGGCAGGTCAGTGCTAAAAAGTGCCGGGCGTGAATTGAAGACATAGCGGATACCCACTAATAACTCACTTTCCTCATATTTTTTACTCCTTAAGTAACTGGTGCGGCCGATTGTATACCAGTTGTTGTGTAGGTGCCAGGCTATTTCAAGTTGAACATTCATTGCAAAACCTGATGCGCTGCTTTTTGAGTAAAACCGACCATCCTCGTTGAGAGGAAAAAATGCGGCCGCGTCTTCATCATAAGAAATATATCCCAGTGCAATGTCAGCTTCAAAAATATACCGATAAGACTCCTTTGACAGTGCATGTGCGCTAAACATGGCTTGTATCATTTTTTGTGGACTAAAGTACCCACCGTGGCCTATGGTAAACTGCCCAAGATTTTTGTCATATTGATCGATGCTAAGGCGTGGACCAATAGCTAAATAATCCAATCGTTTATAGCGTGTAAAGATCTTATTTACGCTAACGGACAAGCTGGCATGTTTATTATCATCAACCGAACGCCCTTTGTATTGGTTGACATTAATGCCGCCAGACAATGTCCAGTTAGATTGAACGCGGTAAGCGCTGCTCAGCGCCAGACCTGTTTTCATTACACGCCCCCATTTTTGCCCGGTATACGGATCAACAATGCCAGTATAAGACAATATGGATTGACGTACTGGGGTGGAAAACAGGGTCATGTCCCAAGTTGTTTTCAATCCGGCGTGACGCATGCCCATTCTCCAAAGTGGTTTGCTGTCCACAATACCATCGGTGGGTGTATACCCCAGTTCAGCAAAATATCGGCGGCGTTCGTCAGTAAAGTCATAGTAGAAATGCGGTTCGATGCCCGCATTAAGTTTGTTTGTCGGATTGAATGCGTAGTTTTGCGGTATTGTCGGGTAGTTGCCAACAAACGCATTATCACCCAGTGTGCCGCTGTCCAATTTTATTCGTTCCAATTTTAGAGCAAACCGATGAGCGTTGCGGTAGTTGATATGCCCTTCAAAAAACGGCAAATGATCACTTTTAAGCTGGCTTAATCCATCGGTACCGGTTCGCCACGTTCTCTTTAGACCGAGGCCCAGCCGGGTTGCATCAATATTTATCAGATTGGAAAATTTTCCGGTTAATACGTTACTTTTTTTTAAGTGGTAGGCCGCTTCAAATTTTTTTTGATCATAAAGTTTTTCTGCCAGATGTTCATGCCACATTTTATCCAGTGGCCCATCGGTGCGTGTGACAAGGGTTTTTACTTGCTTGAAATCGTTGCGTTTAGCGGCGCTGAAAAATACACCTTGCGCTGTCTCCTGATCCAAATCGGCCTCGTAAAGGGGGATAAATTGCTCTTCGGCTTTAGCATACAATTCGAGTTGAAACAAACTCCAGGCCCGCAATATTAAAACACGGCGATCAGCTTGATGCTTTGAATCTAACTTACTAAGTATAGACAGTGCGCCGGAATAGTTTTCATCTGAATAAGCTTTGCTTGCCTCAACCATTTGAATTTCAAAAGTGAGGCCGTCACTGCGTTGGCCTCGATTTTTCATTTTATTAAGATGAAAATCTGCCAGGCGAAGGTTTTTTTTCTCGAAGTGTATGAGTGCCAGCCCAAGCTGTGCTTCATCAGATGGCATCCATTGTGCCGATTTGTCGAACCAAAAACTGGCGTCGTCAAATTGCTTTATTTTAAAGTAAGTCCATCCAACAATATTGGAAACCTTGGCATCTTTACGGTTGATGATGTCAGTTTCAATTTTTTCGGAATAATTGATTGCGGTGGAAAATCGTTCCTCATCGACATGCTTGGTCATCCAGGTTGTATAGAAACCGTACCGCAAGGTGTCGAATTTCTGTCTGACATCAGGGTTCAGATTTATATTTTCGTTATCCAATTTATTATAATAAATAATTAAGGTTTCGGTTTGTTCTTCAGTTAAATGCGCGCTTGCTCGTTGCAAAGTGATGATCAGTGTTTGATTTGCATCACATTGTTTTATGATTTTTCGATAGCTACTAACGCTATTTTGAATTTTCTTCAATTTGTATTGTGCTAGAGCGAATGTCCACATGTTATGAACATTGTCGCAATTAAATTGTGCAGGATATTGTGAAGCAAGGCGGTCTATGGTTGCCCAGTCTTGATCATCAGTTGCGCGTTTTATATGAGTGGTCACGCGTTTTAAGCGTGTTGCTGCGTAACCTTCACGAAAGGTTTGCAGCATTTTAACAGGCGGGCGCCAGTTGGGTAAATTGGCCTGGGCGCGTTCAAGTTCTATTTTGAATTCATCAAAGCGTTGCTTACCCAGCAAGTCCCAAAGTAATTGTTCTTGTATATTATTTTTTCGACGGGCTTCGGCGGCAATTTGTTCTCGTTGTATTTTGAATTCGTCAAAGTGTTTTTTGTCTAACGACTCCCAAGGCGACAGTTCTTGTGTAAGTTCTTGTGCAAGTTCTTGTGTATCATTTTGCTGATTTGTGTTAGCCGCAAATTGGATGTGTGTGACCGGGTTGGCATTGACATAATTAACAGGAATAATAAGGAACGCAGTGCTTAATATGCTAAATACGTTATAAAAACTAAATACGCTCATCGCTGTAAAATCTCCCTGCCCGCCAGATTTGCCATTAATTGAAGGCTAGCAGAATAATAGTTATATTCATTCCAGTTTATTTTGTTGACACGATAATTAACACGGTGTTCTACTAGATACTTGATAGCGTGCATACCGTGCAGCGCATTTTTATCGCTAACACGATTGTCAACAAGATTTGCCCAATCCGGGATGCGTTTGCTGTGTTCAACGGCATTCCAGAAATGGAGATAAGGGCGGATAAGCTGGTCATTTTCGGCTTTCCCCCAAATCAAAAATAAGGGGATGCGCACTGCATCATAAGAAAAATACGGGGCTTTTATCTTACTGACTTTCAGCGTTGCACTAACGGCCAGCCAGTCAGGGGGTAAGTTCCATTTGCCAAATTGCGCCGCTTGTAGGAGTTGAATGCCGTTGTCTATCAGGCGCGTCCATCGTTTATCATTATCCCGTTCAAAGAAAGTATTAAAAGCGGGAAATACCCAGTAAGAGAGATTAACGATTGTTTCGTGTTCGCCAATAAAGCCTTTTTCACCTGGAAGCAGTACAAGTCCGAGTGGTGTCTTGTGTAACAATTTTTTCTTGATATCCGATGTAATGCTTCTTGCGGCCTCAATATGCTTAGGTGCTTGCCATTTGTCGTATGCTTGATAAAGCGCCCATGCAATCATGATATCGCCGTCACTGGCATTATTTTTATCCACAATATGCGGTAAGCTGTTGGGATTCCATTTCCAGGCAAATAACGCATCCCCACGTACTTGCAGATGTGCAGCCGTCCAACGCCAGATTCGGTCAAAGGAACGGCGATCGTTGCTGGCGACGGCGAACAACATTGCTGTCCCTTGACCTTCTGAGTGGCTGACATTTCCATTGCTGGTATCCAGTATTCTACCGTTTGACATCATAAAACGGTCTTTATACTGCTTCCAGTTGATAACGTTGATGTCTCGCTCATTTAAATTTGTCTCAAGCGTACATGATGACGTTACGCTCAACATGATGACGGCGAAAATAGTGGTTACGTAACAATGCTTCATTTATGCATGATGAGCACGTTTATAGCGAGTTAATAGCAATCGAGTAAGTGCAACAAACAAGATGATCATGGCGATAAGAATGGCCATGCTATACCACGGATGTTGTATAAAATAATATTCAAGGCGCGTATTGACGCTGACGTTTCCGACATTGTAGTTAGGGCTTAGTTTTTGCCAATGTACAGATTTCGATGTGTCTTTCCAAACGACGAGGTCACCTTGCAGTGAGCCCCAGACTTTGGGGTCCATTACTTCACGCATCCGCTGGAGTAGATAATCAGCATTTTCTGCTGTGAAAATCGTTACCGTTTTTCCAGCGCTGATTGGTGATTCAAATTGCATGATGTTTCCTTGAGAGCCAAAACCAGTTTGTTGTGATATTCGAGCAAAAGCTTGTTCTGCCTGCGCTGGTGAAAAACCAAGTGCATTCATTGCTTTGGACTGAAATGCTCTCCACCAGTTATTCAGGTAAACTTCGGACTCTAACGGGTTGTACATTGTGTAGTGTAAGTCGTGCGCGTTTTGTGAAGAGTTATAGGCGAGTGGCGAGGCTTTGAGTAGTGCGCTGTTGATGGCGCTTTGAGCGCCGATAATAATCTGGTTTCGGTTTTTATCTGGTGTGCCAAAGGTGATATGTGCGTTATGAAACGGCATGCTGTTTGTTTGGGTGAGCTTGGACAGCAATGTCCAGCCCGCCGAAATCGACTTGGAATCTTTCGATGCAACCTGAATTGCCATGTCAGAGCCATCCGGGAATTTAGTGTAAGGAAAACCGGTTGTTGCGAATAGCTTGATGTCCGGTAAACGTACAAAATGGTCCGCGCTAGGAATTAATAATTTTGAATCATCAAAAATGGTCACGACTAAATTGTTAGTCGATGACACGCTGCATCTGTCTTTGTGCATCGGACTTAGCTGGGGTTCAATCGCAATTACATTGCGACCTGGCGCAAATGAGCGTAACGGCACACGCACCTGATAATCTCTAAATACCCCGCCTTTTTGATCATCAAGTGGAATCGCGTTGATAAATTTGTTATTCAACATAAGATTAAGCACTGAATCAGTTCCCATCCCTGCACCGTATGCCAGATGAAAGCTTAATATTGACTCACTTCGTTCGGCGCTAAAAAAATCGGCGGGTATCCACATTTCGACCTGACTCTTTAGCTTGTTACTCAATTTGTTGCCAGCCAGCGTGGTGGTTTTGAAACCAAATTGAGAGAATTTGTAAGCGCTGTTTTGTTTTACACTTGCGTGCCTTGTGTAGGCAGGTAATGCGGGTATATCGACGTCACTAATGATCGTTGATGTTGAATCCGGCAGCGGAAAATTTAAGTGTGCAAACGCGAGCGCAGCGCGGTTTACACTTTCTGTGTCTAATCCGGAAATGACTAATAAAAAGCGCGTTGGATCGTCATTAAATGGAAAAATGCCCATGTAGCTACCGCTAATTTTGGAAATAAGTTCGTTACCCAAATAGGGTGCCAGTTCATCTCGAGTACCCATTAATACCGCATCTGACTGTTGTATTGTGCTTAGATCAAGCTTGCGAAATGGTTTTGATGAAGGTTGTGGCATCGCGTTTATGTCACGGGGCAAGGCCAACGCCTCTGCGTGAGAAACGTGCAGAGGAACATATTTAAGTCGCAATGCAACGCCTTGTGTCACAAGCCCCCCCCAGCGTAAATAATCATCATTCATTTTACCGCCAGGTGTGAGTACTGTCAGTCGATAGTCTTCCCAAACGCGGCTGTTGATCATTTCGTCGAGTTCAGAAAGGAGCGGTGTTGTTAACGCTTTATCTTTTATATTCAGTGCGATGGTTGAATTAACAGTGTCAATTTGTGTCCACAGCTCAGGCGCAGTTGGGTCTTCACACTCATTGGTGTAGTGCATTGCAGCCTCGATTTTGAGCTCATTATAGCCGTACTTAAGAAATTCAACAGGAATCGATATATCGGCCGTGTTTTGTGGTTGATTTGGTGTTAGTGGGATTTGACCGATCATACGGTCGTTCATTCTGATGATCAACAAGGAGCGCTCTTTAATCAATGCGATAGAGTTAAAAAATTCTAAATGCAGTTTGGCTTTTTTCACCTGGTAGCGTTCCGATAACGGTACAAATAAAGCGATTTCGCTAGTCGCATTTCGCAACACAATTTGTTCATCTTTCTCCATGAACTTAGAAAGAGGGGATGACAATATTCGATGTGGTATTTCTCTTTTTTTTATATTGGTAGCGTGACTATTGGTAGTGACGGCACTTGTATCTATATCGGCGACAGACTGTTCTGTTAGGATGAGTTGACAACATGTAAATATGACTAATATCTTAGCAAATGTTTTGTAGTTTTCAGTGCGCGATACGGAAATCATGATATGTTCCTCAATGTATAAAAGATATTGCTCTGGTTAAAATACGCTGGCTTCGTGCTACGACAAACAGAGGGATCGTTCTGATAGATTTTATAGCAGCGGTTAACCAGGCATGAGAGATAAACTTTATATGTTCGATGGCCTGAACAAAGCCTTTGCGTGTCAGAAACCAAATTCCTCTGGTGATACCAACGCGAATTTCCTTTTTTTCCTGGTAATGCGCCCAGCGTTCACTGTCTCCAAATAACAAGGAAACAAGTTCGCCGCGCTTTTGTTGATCGATTTCGGAGAAATAAACACTCAAAGGGACGTGATGATTGTCGTTTTGTGTGTGTGGCCGGGGGGTTCGTTCTACTTTGATTTTAAAGGCGTAGTTTCGTTTTAAGGCCGGGTTGTAAATGTTCAACTGTGTTCCCTTGGCATTTTTTAGTTTTTCAATCCGGTTAGCGGATACGTGCAGTTCGGCACCGCCCATTGATAAATTGGCTACCAGGCAACGGATCGTTTCTCTATTGTCATCTGTAGAAAGTGTCGCGTTCGTGTTGATGTTCACACGCGGGTTTACCCGTCGTTGCTGTCGTTCCAGCAGTGCGCCCAAGGCACCCAGAATAATAATAAAATTATAGATCGCCCAGGTGAGTGTGATTGTGATGACATCAGTCTCTTCTGGAAAATAGATAAAGCGTAAAATACCTGCCAGCATGGCGATTAACGTGATTGCAAACAGTAGATAAAACGGCTTGGCAAGTTCTGATACCATGTCGCTTTCAAGTTTTTCATTTTTTGGTGTTACTAGAAATTGAGGTGATTTTGGGTTTTTCAGAACCTTGTTAATACCTATAACAGAAAACAGCGACTGCATAACTTCATATAACTCGGATATCAGCGTCCAGCGTACTTTGCCGAAAAGTGTATCGCCGATAAGGAATGTGCCAATGACGTGCGGAACGGCAAATGAAAGCACCTCTAATAAGTTGGCATCGTATATTTTCAAACCAAATACCAGATAAGCAACCGGGGCGAGGAGAAAGACCAGACGTGCATAGCCGAAAAACCAGAATAAGATACTATTTAAATAACTAAGCCGTTGATAAAAACGTAAGCCTTTTTGACGCAGCGGGTTTCGCATAAGAAATATCTGCACCATGCCTTGTGCCCAGCGTACGCGCTGCCGTACAAACGCAGAAAATGTTGCTGGTTGTAAGCCGGAGATTAATGGTTTTTGAATATAGATACTTTTATAGCCTTTGCTATGCAGTGTTAGGGCGGTGTCAGCGTCTTCAGTAATGCTGGTTGTTGTTAAACCGCCGATTTCATCTAAATGTGAGCGTCTAAGTAACGCAGCAGAACCACAGAAGAACGACGACCCCCAAAAATCCAGGCCAGGTTGAATGCTGGAGTAAAACATTTCATTTTCGCTCGGCGCGTGCTGGAAGGTTTGTAGATTTTTTTCGATAGGGTCCGGGCTAATGAAAAAATGTGGTGTTTGGACTAAAAATAGATCCGGCGTACGTAAAAAGAAGCCCGCTGTTTGCGTTAAAATATCACGGGTTGGCACATGGTCGGCATCGAGTATTAGCACCAGATCACCGTTGATATGTTTTAGGGCGTTATTTATGTTTCCGGCTTTGGCATGCTTATTGTCTTCGCGAGTCAAATAATGCACATTCAGTTGAGCGCACAGTGCTTTCAGTTCGGTATGCCTGTTTATGGCAGCCTGTGCCAGCTTGGCGTCTTTGTGGTGGCGTTTGCTTTGTGTGCTGCCGTCGTCTAATAAGTGGATACGACGCTTTTCGACCGGGTAGTCGATTTGTGTACTGGCCAGCAGTGTTGTTTCAAGGAGATGTAAATCTTCGTCGTATGTCGGTATCAATATATCAACGATGGGATAGTCATTTTGGTTATCGGGCAGTGGGCACGGTTTCCTCTTTATTGGGTTGATGTTGACAAAAATACCCAATATATACATGACAATGCCATAAACCTCTGCAAGATACAGCGCTAGGGCGGCAATAAGACTGAACGGGTCGTGGTAGGAAAGCGTTTCGAAGGTACGCCAAAAAAAATAACGTAATGTTAGATAAATACCTATGGTGACGATAATTAAACGCAATACTTCGTTTAAGCGCGAATTGATCTGCTTGTAAAATAACCATCTTAGGATGATCAACGTTGAAAGTGTGAATACAGCAATTAACGTTTGCAGCTTTATATCAACGGTCAATGTTGTAGAGTAAACAAGGAGCGCAGCCAGTACTAACCATGCTATGACCAGTATATCTGTCTTTTTAGCCAAAGTAATATCCTTATCTTTGCATTATTATGTAAAGTTATTGATGCGTTGAGACAAACGTACTGGCTGGATGCGTTGTCTGATAATGTTGTTATTCTTTATTTTAAATGAATAGGCGCAATGGTTAAGCCTAGCTTAATGATTGCCAAGCGCAAGTGTTAATACCTAAAGATGATTGTTGAGTCAAGTATTAAAATTGAAAATAAATTTTATTTGAGTGTCGGTTTTAACTTTTTTTTGATTTAAAACGTGCTTAAATTCACAAGCGTACACACTAAATAGCTATTAAGATAAACTTAAGTAATGGTGTTTTCACCTGTTCACATCGATAATATTTCTATTTTATCTATGTGATAATGTGGTGTGCATTGATTTGAGTTATTGCAGCATAGCCGGTTTGCGCACTTGAAAAAAAAGCAGCGTGCCTGTGTTTATCGGACTGATAGTGGGTAAGCTGATAGGTATAAAACAGATGAATTGAAGATATATTAAATGATTTAAAATTGACACCCCGTACCCACCGATGAAAAAAAGTTTGATGGTATTAATCCTGCTGGCGTAAATGGGCTGGCACCTAATTGTGTCAATTCATTATTGGAAAGTGGCGATTTGGATTCAAGCGATAAAAGAAATCTAAATAAAAGTATGTTTGAATTACGAATTTGAAATGCAAATTTGGTAAACGCTATTCGTTTATGTGATTGCGTTTTTGAACAGTTATTATGAATGACTAATACGGTTTAGTAATAACA
>CAZWBV010000026.1:10510-12073 GCA_964632225.1 uncultured Gammaproteobacteria bacterium
GTGATTGCGTTTTTGAACAGTTATTATGAATGACTAATACGGTTTAGTAATAACAGTTTTTTTTTGATTTTTTTGTTTTAGTTTAGTCACAGCGTATTTTCTGCTTGTATTGTTTATGAGTGAGTTTATGAGTGAGGTGGTGAGGTTGTCTAATTTAATATCGATTAGCTGTATATTACCATAAAATAGAGTGGGTTACATGCCACATTAGAAGAAAAATTGGTTTGCTTTCTAATGTTTTTTTATAGGTACTTGAGGCTAGTTTATGGGCACTCTTAAATATATACTTAATAGCGTTGCAATCACGTTAGGGGTAGTTGTAAGCTGGTGTTTACAGGCATCATTCTACGGTGCGATAGCATATAGACGCGGTCAATTATTGCGGTCAATTATTGAAACATAACCTCGGTAATTTCGTGCATGATGTAGATTGTAAAGGAGTCAGATTCGGGCAGTATAAAGTCTGGATGATTGATACAGGGTAAATAAACAGGGTAAATAAATAGTGAATCACGGAGGAAAGACTTATGGGTCTCTTTGGAAAAGATAAAAAGGTAATAGATGCATCGAATTATATGGGCGAAGAAGATAATCGAGAACTGGCTTTTGCGTCTGAAGAAGATGTAGCATTGGAAAATACGCCGCAACAGAAACCTAAATCTGGTGGTGAATATGGTATTCAAGATGCAATTGAGTTAATGCGCGAATTACCTGATGTAAATACTGAAATAGTCATTAGCGTCGTCATTAAAACGCTGGGGTCCGCAAATATACAAGTTGCAGAGATTATTGCAGATGCGCAAAAGCGTGAAACGCGTATTGAAAATCGGAGTGTTGAATTAATTAAAAATATTGAACAGTTAGAAGTGCAAATTGCAGGTTTAACTGAAGAAATCACACATTTAAACTCCGATTTTGAAGAAACATCAAAAGTAAAGAATTTGCTAGAGGCTTCGCTGGGGCAGAAAAAATCCAAGTCGAAGAAAACGGCGAAAGAAGCTGCTAATGTCGAAGCGGTGAGTACTGCCGCCAATGATGTAGTGGCTGATAATAGCACTGTAGATAAAACAGTTGTTTCAAAAACTGCTGTTACGGCGGAAGATAAAGAGGCAATTAAGCAGGATGCTTCAGAGAAGAAGGTTAAGGCTGCTGACGATTTATCTCTAGTGGAGGGTTCTTCCTTCGGCGCCTCACCTGCGCGGTAATTGTGCTAGGAAACGTGATTAAAGCAGCGCCATCAAAGCAGCGCTATCAAAAAATCAGGCCATTATATATAGGTGAAATTTCAAGCCCTGTATTTTTTTGCCTGTCGCTTGTCCGAGGAATATAGAAGCCATCGCAACGCAAAGGATGCCATGTCGACAGCTGGTTCTCTCTTCTCGGACGGCTTTTTGTGGCGAACACATCAGTGAATATTATTTATACTGGCGATATGCAGAGTAATTTTGCGTATGCATTATAGGCAGACCATTCCTTCTTTATAGCAGTAAAATCCCAATTTTCTTGTTTGAGCAAAAACACGTCATTGCTTGAGTATTTGTTTGCCAAGCGAACTATTGTCAG
>CAZWBV010000026.1:12083-15854 GCA_964632225.1 uncultured Gammaproteobacteria bacterium
ATGTTGCGAGAGTCGCGGCTGCTTCGTGTACCGTGCTGAAGACTTTATTAATATTGATTTCATTGGCGATTGCTTGAAGTTCTTCTAAGTTTAATATATGCAGTCGATCTTCCAGCGTAACAGATACCCCCTGGTTTGCGAGACCTGTTTTAACAAATGTTTCAAACATATGGCGCAGTTTACTATTTTTAGGAATGTGAAAAATTGCAGGGTTGGCTCGGCACAGATGGTTGTACATGATGAAATTTTCCATGAAAAGTAGGTTGCCGAATTTGGATATAAATTTTTCATCTATCAATTTTCGTTTCATTTTATTGTGTTCCTGGATCGAGTAAATATCGCTTCTATCCAAAAAATTTGATAGTTCTGATTGGTCCTGCGTGTTTTTTGATATTGACTCTATGTCCAGTACGCTAGGCTGGTGTGTCGCGAAGAACATTGCCAATCGCAATGTGTCTTTTTTCTTGATGAGTTCGTTCAGGTTTTGTCTGTGTGCAGCGGTTAATCCGTCTATATGCAAGCCTTGGGGAAGCCTGTCGATGGGAAAAAATGTTGCTTGCATTTCTACATATTTTTGCATTAAGTGTTGTTGATAGATGGCAGTGCGCTTACCTATAAAGGAAAGAAAAATAAAACTGGCTATAACAACAAAAATAGCACTGTGCTTTGTTAACAGCTCAGTTGCTATTGTGTCTAGAAATTCGATAATTATGGAGAAATCGTTATTCAGCATTTTCATCGCCTCATAAAGACATGTTCGATTTTCCGACTAGAAACTACTCCCTGCATTTTTTTCTGATTCTTACGCGAAATTTCAAGACAGGGAGATATACTTTTGACTTCATCAAATTCCACCACAGGTTCTCTATTCTCGGACAGGCTTCTAGAAACTTACTTTATTGAGTTTCCCCGGATTGTGCAACCTGGTCAAAATAGGTATTTAAGGTGCTTCAAGTTGTCTGGGTGTTCTCAAGTCGTTGAAATAATAGTGTTTTATGGTTTTTTACTAATGTAGTGATTGGTTATTATAAATCACCAATCCTGGCTTTGTTAACGGGATTTTTTAACCAAAGTGCTACATCTATTACCTAAGACTTTAACTGTGCGATTGAGCACAGCACAAGAGCCTTTGTAACCACCGAATGCACCGCCGCCAGTTATTCTTCTACCTTCAAATGAACTGATGAATTTGCTATTTTTATAAAGCGTTCCATTTATCGAAGTCGACTTTTTATGATCAAAAAATTATGACCAAAAAAAACGGTTCTTTGACTCACTGCATCGGTGGTTTCTACCAGTAACGCGTTTTGCGCAGTTTTGTAATCGACGGTATCTGATCGATTTACTTGCATCTGTAGAAGGGCTTTCTCTTTTTTACATTGCGATTACTGCTGTTACATGCCGATAACACGACGATGATGGCCAATGCCAGTAAACTTGTTTTCATGATTGTCTCCGCTATTGTTCTAATTTTTTCTAACTAAAGGGATCGCGTTGCGAAATTTACTATAGTTGGTTTAAATCCACAACCTTGTATCGGTCAGTCGATTAAAAGCAAAAGGGTCAAGTTAATTATCAGGTAGTTTGAATTTGTGGTGAGTTGAAATATACAGAAATGTATCGTTTTAAGTTAAGTATTTGAAAAATAGTAAAAAAATACTGAGACGTCTATAATTCAGAATTAATTTTTTACCAATTTGATATAAAAACTGCGGTAATACTGATAAAATAATATTGATATGCAATCAGACTCTGAAAAATTAGGAAAAAAACACCCGAAGTTAGTTCACTCGGATATGCTTAAAGTGATGTCCCATGTGCAACGCAACGAGGGTGATTGGATTATCAACACCATCATGGTTGAAGGGTGTGTTGCCCCTTTTCGATATAAACGTAAGAAGGCGTATAAGAATATAAAAGGGCAGCGTGTCAATCTGACTTACTATCCAGGTATAGAAACAGTGGCTGGATTGGAATTTGAAGTAATGAATGTGATTAGAATAAAGGTATCATAGGTATTAAGCGTTCATTCAAGACCCGATATTTTCTACCCGAATTGAAAATATTTTAACTGCTCCTTCTCTGCCATTTTCTGATATATAATATAAAGTTTGCCATATGGGCCAAATGCGGTTATGGTTTTTAGTTTTTGAAAATTAAATCAAGAAGGTCGTCATGCCGCAAGAAACGGGTTCTGAGAATGTGAATAAATGCGATGTACTGGTAATCGGTGGAGGTCCTGCCGGTTCAACAATTTCGACTAAGTTAGCCCAGATGGGGCGCGATGTGGTGCTGATAGAGAAAGAACAACATCCCCGATTCCATATTGGCGAATCATTGTTGCCGATGAATTTACCCATTTTCGAAGAATTGGGTGTACTTAATCAAGTAGAGGAAATTGGTATTCGAAAATACGGTGCTGAGTTCAATCACAAAGATTATGAAAAACAGGCGACCTATTATTTTGAAAATGCGTTGGATGCCAGTTATCCCTTTTCCTATGAAGTGAAACGCGAAGAGCTTGATACGATATTGTTTCGTAATGCAGCGAAAAAAGGGGCATCTACATTTGAAAAAACCAAGGCTGTATCAATTCAGTTTAATGATGATCATTCGTCGGTAGTGGAGTGCGTCGATGAAGATGGCAACACAAAAATTTGGCATGCGCGCTTCCTGGTTGATGCATCTGGCCGTTCGACTTTTCTCGCACGAAAGTTTGATATTAAATCACGCAGCAAAGAGCACAATAGCGCCGCGATTTTTGGTCATTTTGATAATGTTGTACGACGCGAAGGTCTTGATGAGGGCAATATTTCGTTAGCCTGGTTTGATCATGGCTGGTTCTGGATGATTCCTTTTAAGGATGGCAGCATGAGTGTGGGTGCAGTGTGCTGGCCACACTATTTAAATTCTCGAAAAGCGGATGTGGAACAATTTTTATGGGATACCATTGCATTGTGCCCGCCAGTCGCAAACCGGATGAAAGAAGCTAAATTAAAAACACCTGTGACTGCAACGGGTAATTTCAGTTATTCTGCATCGCATATGGCGGGTAATGGTTATCTTATAGTGGGGGATGCTTTTGCTTTTATAGACCCGGTTTTTTCCAGTGGTGTCTTGCTTGGAATGTCAGGTGGTCTACGTGGTTCCAAGATTGTAGACCAGGTATTGGATAACCCGGAAAAAGGGCAGCAGCTCATTCAGGAATATGACAGATCCACGCGTGCGGCGTTGAAAACATTTTCCTGGTTTATTTATCGAATAACTCAACCTGCAATGCAGTATTTATTTATGGTCAGAGCTCAAAAGCGTCTTACAAGAGAAAAGGGCGTAACTTCGTTATTAGCAGGCGATCTGTTTCGAGATATGCCTATTCGACGACATTTATTTTTGTTCAAATTTTTCTACTATGCTCTATTCATATTAGATTTTCGTAAAAATATGCGCGCACTTCGTAAGCGTAAGTTTGACTTGCAAGGAAAACCAACCAAGGCAAAAGAGGCCAATTTTAATTTATAGTTATTGGGGGGAGGGCTATTTGTTGCTGTTAAAAAAAGCCCTTAGCCAGTAAAAAGCCCTTAGCTAGCAAAAAAACCCTCAATTTCAAGTAGTAAGTCACTTCGGCAAATATCACCTTTAACGGCGTGTATCAGACATTTATTCCCAGATAGGGAGTGTAAGGAATCTAGAATATGGTCAGCATGTTCGGGGTGACGAATGTATACTCGAATAGCTTCTAACTCCGTAAAATCAGCGCAAGGTAACGCATAC
>CAZWBV010000027.1:0-15726 GCA_964632225.1 uncultured Gammaproteobacteria bacterium
CGAACACACGCCCAGTACGTCATTGTGATTCACTGCGCTCGGCACCATCGGTGCCCAGGTCGCCGGGAGTTTTTGATGGCAGGCATCGCAGACATCACTGCTGGTGATATGCGTTGCCGATTTACCACTGGCCTTGACGCCATCGTGACAGGTAATACAGTTACCGCTGAACGCGGCATGATCCACTGCCGCCGGCGTCCAACGTCCGGTGCTATGACACACATCGCATTGCTCTGTGGTCACGATGTGATCCACCGACTTGCCAGTGGCAATCCTACCGTTATGACAACTCGAGCACACACCCAGCACCTCATTGTGATTCACCACGCCCGGCACTAGCGGTGCCCAAGTAGCGGGTAGTTTTTGATGACAGGCATCGCAGACATCACTGCTGGTAATATGCGTTGCCGACTTTCCACTGGCGATGACACCGTCGTGACAGGTGAGGCAATTTCCATTGAACGTTGCATGTTCCACCACCGCCGGTATCCATTGCCCAGTGCTATGACATACATCGCATTGCTCTGTGGTGACGATGTGATTTATCGATTTGCCTGTGGCAATCGTACCGTCATGGCAACTCGAACACACACCCGTCACTTCATTATGATCCACCGCACTTGGCACCACGGGCGTCCAGTTAGCGGGAAGCTTTTGATGGCAGGCATCACAGACACGGCTACTGGTGATATGCGTTGCTGACTTACCACTGGCCTTTACGCCGTCATGACAAGTGAAACAGTTACCACTGTATGCGGCATGATCCACCGTCGCTGGCGTCCATTGCCCGGTGCTGTGACACACATCGCATTGCTCGATTGTGGTGATATGATTTGCCGGTTTGCCTGTTGCAATCGTACTGTCATGACAACTCGAACAAGCACCCAGCACTTCACTGTGATTCACCGCACTCGGTACTACCGGTGTCCAGGTAGCAGGCAGTTTTTGATGGCAGGCGTCGCAGACATCACTGCTGGTGATATGCGTTGCCGATTTGCCGCTGGCAATGACACTGTCGTGACACGCGATACAATTACCATTGAACATCGCATGATCCACCGACATCAGAGCCCATTGCCCCATTCCTGCGCTATGGCACACATCGCATTGTTCTGTTGTGGCAATGTGGTCAACTGGCTTACCGCTAGCAATCACACCGTCATGACAATTTGAACAGACACCCACGACTTCTTTATGATCTACTGCGCTCGATACGATGGGTTGCCAAGGCGACGGGCCAGGTTGATGACAAGCACTACACACATTACTGGTATTGATGTGCGTAGCTGACATACCGCTGGCCACAGTGCCATTGTGACAATCAAAACACGCACCGACTACCTGATTATGATCCACTGCCGCAACGGCAATGGGCATCCAGGGTATCGGGCCTGGTTGGTGACAGCTCTCACAAAGATCGCTTGTCGGAATATGGGTTGCTGACATGCCAGAAGCCACAGTACCGTTGTGGCAATCAAAGCACGCGCCAGTCACTTGAGTGTGATCGACTGCGCTAGCTGAAACCGTAATCGATGACCATGGCGTCGGGCCGGGCAGGTGACAGCTATCGCAGAGATTGCTTGTCGCCATATGTGTAGCCGACTTACCGCTGGCGGTCGTGCCATTATGACAGTCAAAACAAACACCCAATACCTCTGTATGGTCCACAGCAGTTGGCGCGACCGGCGCAAAGCTTTCTGTGCTATGGCAAGCAGCGCACAAATCTGTTGTCGTAATATGAAGCGAATGTTTACCGATGGAAATGGTACCATCGTGACAATCAATACATGCACCCAGCACTTGCGCATGATCCACAGTTAAAAAGGGCACCCAGGCAGAAGTTGTGTGACAACTATCGCAATTATCAGAAGTGGGCACATGAGCAGATGATTTTCCGGTGGCAGTAATCCCGTTATGACAACTAATACAAGTATCATTGATGACAGTATGATCCATCACACCGGAGACAAACCCGTTGGTCGTATGACAAACATCACACTGCGCTGTAACCGGAATATGATTGGCTGGCAGGCCTACCGCAATAGAATCATTATGGCATGAACTACACTGCGTCTCCTTGCCGATGAAAACACCATCGGAGTGACATAATTCACACTTTATAACAGCATGCTGACCTGTTAGCGCGAAACCAGTCGCAAGATGATCAAATTCAATACTGGAAGAATCAACGACGGTCTGACTTTCCTCACCTTGCACACTAACGGCATAGAAAAACAGAACAGAAAAATATAAAATCCATCTACTGCTTCCTGCTATCGCAGGAAATCCATTTGTACTCATTTTACGTCACATCCTTGTCCCGTTTATGAATAAACACGTACTACAACTTATATTATGTTATGTGTTTGTTATGAAGAAAATTATATCTTTGATTTTGTGTACTCATTATTATTTTATTTATAGTACAGTCTTTAACACCACAGTATTACAAACAGGCAGAGCCAAATTTAATCCAGATAGGACTCAATAAAGAACCAATGAAAGAGTCAATCGAAGCCAAATCGTCGGATGGTGCCCCCTGACACCCGCAAATACTATTGTTAGTATTTGCTTTTATTATTATTTGTATAACTAGTTTGTATTGTTTGCTTTATTGTTGTTTACTTTTGTTATTTACTTAATTACAACAACAAATACAACCACTTATTTTAGTGTACGTGGAATATAATCTATATCTCGAGTCATTGTCAAATCGAATATTTAGCCTGACAAATCAAGCAGCGACACTAGTTGTTTTGGGTTATCTCAACGCCGTCTACTAAGGCAAGGTATCTGCTTCTGCTGGTACAATCGCCACATAATTGTCCTAAAATTTTAAGGTGCATGTTTAAGCTCAAGACCCTCTGATTAATACTGAGACGAATGGATTAATCAGAAGTGCCTTACGCTTACCTTATTCCAGCACGACGCTGCTGTTTTCTTATATACGCGACTATATGCGCAACATCTTCTGGTGTCATATCGCTAATTGGCGGCATATTTCCAAATTGCCAATGGTGTCGCTGAACACCCGTATTCACTGCCCGATAAAAAGATAGATCAGCGTGATGGCTCGGCTCATATATTTTGTGAATCAATGGTGGCCCCTTATCACTCCCCATCCCCCTATTCCCATGACAACCTGAACATTTTTCATGAAATAACGTATCGCCTTTCAGCGCGTCTTTTTTAAATCCCACCGGCGGTAAAAAAGCCCGTTTTCTTGCTTCTTCCGGATTGGGCTTATCACAACCCGTTACCAGTAGGCTCGCGAATATCAACGACAATAGCAGCAGACCATTGTTGAATTTCATTTAATAAGCTTCCTATCTTCACTTTAGACTTGGTCACTTGTCATATTTGTATAAGATAAAAATATGACAAAAGGTGCTGCCATTGCAACACCAGTAATCGAATTTAATAGTATAATACAAGGGTAAGGCATAAGGTGAAATATAAAAAATTAAGAAGCCTCTAATCAGAAGAACTGATTAGTTCTGAGACGATCAATCAAAAACTTTTAACATAACATAAACATCTAGCGCTGACTATATTAACTTTGAGGGCGTGTTAGGGCACGAGAGGGGTTTGTCATATAGTCAGCGCCATCAGTTATATTTTTTGCGATATACTATCCTCCTTTATCTTTCTATATTACATTGGTAAGAACATTGGTAAGAATTGACATAATATGCGACTCGTTTTTAAAGGCAGCATAAATATTTTCGCTACATCCTACATTGATGATGACTATGTTGATAATAACTGCGTTGTTGATAATAACTACGTTGATAACAAACTTGATTGCAAAAAACACCTACTGCAGCAATCCCCACTAACGCTCTTGTTAACATTGTCTCATCCCTCTTTGTGTGCTTATCTTTCCATAATATTACAAGTTAACATCCGAATTTTTTTTTCATATTCTTTAACTTCAAATTAACTATAGTTAAATAAAATAATAAAATAAATCAGGGCTTTCGGAAGGCAAATTAGGGGTTTCCCCTAAGCCTTGTGTTAACGTCTT
The DNA here is from genome assembly GCA_964632225.1 of uncultured Gammaproteobacteria bacterium. GTDB lineage: Bacteria > Pseudomonadota > Gammaproteobacteria > SG8-11 > SG8-11 > JAADIM01. Next base: position 4,028 of record CAZWBV010000027.1, read on the forward strand.
GTGTGAACGTTATGTTAGTCTAACGCAGTGTAACAAGAAGCCCGATTTTCTCTATACCCGGGCTATCCAAGTGCGCTTTGTATTCTATCTAATAGAACTTCATCGCTAAAAGGTTTATTAATAAAATCAACAGCGCCGTTACTTTTTGCTTGCCACATCTGTGCTTCATTACTATGACCAGTGATCACTATGATGGGTAACTGTATATTTTTTGATATCAACGCTTCCTGCAACGCCAAACCACTCATTCCCGGCATGCAAACATCCGTGACCAGGCAGGACGAGTTGCAAAAACACCCACTGCTAATCTCTGACTGCAATTTATTTAAAAATTCTTCAGCTGATGAAAACAAAGCAACATTCATCCCGGCTGACTCTAACAGCCATTTCAAGGACTCACGCATTGCTTCATCATCGTCTACGACGAATACTGTCTTTTTCAACATATAATAACGATAACCTAAGTTTTGCGTCCTGCTATCGCCCCTTGCCTACATCATGGCCTAACGCCATCAGCTCTCGTGCCCAATAGTTCGCGCCGCCACAGGCTTCCATATCCCTGTAGGCAAATATTGGGCATATTTTCTTATGAAAAGAACGCGTTTTATCGGACAATCTGGCTCAAATGGCTTTCACCCCTCAAGAGGGTACCCGAGGTCAGTCGATCCAACTGATTTATTTAGGATAATCGTTTCTAATTTAACCGGGTAACGCTCACATAATCGACGTTCCATAATCTTCTCCAGAGTATTAGCACATGCAAAATATGGAAGAAACCACAGATCTAACGGCGATCTTGAAATATCCTAGAACATACTGGTGTACAAAGAAACTAGAACATCTAGCAACATAATGCAGGGATTTCCCTATTCAGGATAATCCTCCTGGAAATTCATTCGGGTTGTATTCGTAAGCTATAAACTGTGAACCACACGCATTTGGACATCAGGGTCCGGTCAAACCATCACTAATAATGCCTGTATAGGAGGCTTTGCGCATCAATTCCGCTAAGTTAGATGCCTGCATTTTTTCCATTACCCTGGCACGATGTGCTTCAATTGTCTTATTACTGACGTTTAACTCAGCCGCAATCACTTTATTGAGTTTACCCAGGACAACTTTAGCCATCACTTCGTGCTCTCTTGGCGTCAACAAGGCAAAATGTGACAGAATCTCTTTTTTATGCATCTGCTGCTGCCAGGCACGTTCGCCCTCTATCATTGCATGCTGTATCCGGTCTAATAATTCCTGGTCATTAAAAGGCTTAGTGATAAAATCTACAGCGCCCGCCTGAATTGCATGTACCGCCATTTTAATATCCCCAAATCCCGTGATAAAAATAATAGGAATTTTTATTTCTTTCAAATTAAGTTGTTCTTGTAACTCCAATCCACTCATGCCCTGCATGCGAATATCAGACACCAGGCAACCCGATAGATCATTATTACAAATTGTTAAAAATTCATTTGCCGACGCAAAGGTTCTTGTTTTTAAACCAACCGACTCCACTAACCAACTTAATGATTCCCGCACTGCGGTATCATCATCAACTATGTAAACTTTGCTTTCATTCTCTGGCATATCAATTCTTCGCTACTGGTAAACTAAACTTAAACATTGTGCCCCGATCCACATTGGATTCTGCTGTTATTTCACCGCCATGATCTTCAATAATAGTACGACTAATGGATAATCCGATACCGACACCGTGTTCCTTCGTTGTAAAAAACGGATTAAAAAGCTGATCAGCGATCGCCTTGTCAATGCCGTAACCATTGTCACTTATCGTTATTTCAACAGCATCTATATCCAACGATTGGGTGCAAATCGTCAACACACGGTCACAATCTGAATTCTCATCCATCGCTTCAATTGCGTTCCAGATCAAGTTTACCAATACCTGTTGAATTTGAATTATGTCAATATAAACGTCGGGAAGATCATCGGCCAATGTACTATTCGCCATCACATTGTGGTTACGCAATTCAAAGCCGACTAAATCAAGTACTTCTAAAACGACGGCATTTAAATCAATACAGGTTTTTTGCAACTTCTCTTTTCGAACAAATTTCCTTAGTCTTGCAATTATCTCACTTGCTCTCTTGGCTTCAGATGTTATCCGTTTCATCGCCTGCACAAGTGATTCTGTTTCTCCGGCACCCGATTGGATTCGTCTAATACAACCTTGGGAATAATTACTGATTGCAGCAAGCGGCTGATTTAGCTCATGTGCTAATCCAGAGGACATCTCACCAAGCAAACTCAAGCGGGACACATGCGTAATTTCTGCTTGTTGTTGCTGGGCGCGTTCTTCCATTTTTTTCCGCTCAGCTATTTCTTGCTGTAATTTTTCATTCGCAGTCTGCAAATCTGCAGTGCGTTCAATCACTCGTTTTTCCAAAACCTCGGTCGCCTGCCGTAATTGCTTTTCAATTGCCCTTCGCCTTGTTACATCGCGCACAGTCGCAAGCGTAAAATTTCCATCTTCGGTCGTTAATGGACTCAAACCAATTTCTACAGGGACTTCTTTACCCTGCCTGGTCACGCCAATGAGTAATTTTTGCACCTCCATTGGCCGTGCTTCCGGGCTTTCAGCATAATTACTACGATGTTTCTGATGGACGTCTCTAACGGCGATTGGAATAAAAATTTCGACTGGTCGACCGATCACCTCTTCTCTCGGATAATCAAACAATCTTTCTGCTTGTTTATTTATAAACACGATACAGCCCTTGTTATCAACAATAACAATGGCATCTGACATTAATTCAAGAAGTTCTTTGTGCTTATTATCAATCACGCTTTGCCAATGCTTTGCCAAACATGCTGTTATTTGGCGTCTAATTCACCTTATTTCACACTACAACTATAACACTATCTCTCCTAAGAACGGATAATGTTATAGAATAATATGGGGTAAATAACGAGACAAATCCTGTGTAATAAGTTGCTTGTCTTCTCGAACAGAGATACCTGCGGGTTGATCATCCACAAGCCACGAACCAATCAAGGTGTAGTTACCTGCACACTTGGGGAGAGGATAATAAGCCTGATATATGTAACCTTCCTCACCATACGGCCCATCGGCAAACCCGGTTTCTTTTCCATCTTCAACAATAGAAATGTTGGCGCCTTCACGAGAAAAAATGGGTTTTTTAACGTAGTGCGTTAACCCGGCCCGTTTCATGTCTTCTTCAAAAAATGCGGGGAGTAAATTAGGGTGATTAGGAAACTGCTGCCATATCAGCGGAAGAAGTGCTTTATTTGAAAGAATCGCTTTCCAATACGGTTCGATAAAACTGACACCGGTTTTTAATAATAATGGCCCGTATTCCTCACGCAGCATAAATTCCCAGGGATAAAGTTTAAACATCCAGCTAATGACCTGATCATCATTGTCGGTAAACCAATCACCTTCGCCGTGACCGATATCCTCGACATACACAAATTTACAATTGATTCCCGCTTGTGACGCACAGTCTTCCAGGTATTGCACCGTGCCACGGTCTTCATCTGTATCTTTGCAACAGGAAAAGTGGAGGGTTTCGTCAGGGTGTCGTTGGGCCATCACGGCAAATCGATCAATTAATTTCTCTTGCAGGGAGTTAAATTGATCTGCTCTGCGGGCAATGTTGCCGTTGCGCGTTTTATCTTCGAGCCACAACCACTGCCAAAAACCGGTTTCATACAGACTGGTGGGTGTATCGGCATTATTTTCGTAGAGTTTTGCAGGCCCTTTCCCATGGTAAGCTAAATCGATCCTGGAATACAGGCTCGGCTCGTAGTTAGCCCAGGAAGCGGCGACGAGATCCCAATAAGGTTGCGGAATTTGAAATTTACGCAACAAGGATTCGTCACGCACCACCTGATCAACCACGGCCAGGCACATTTGATGAATTTCAGCCGTGGGTTCCTCGATATCGTGCTCTATCTGCTCAAGCGTAAACTGATAATATGCGCTCTCGTCCCAATAAGCCTCGCCATGCATTGTATGGAAATTAAACCCGTATTCCTTCGCCAAATCTCGCCAATGAGCGCGTTCATCGCAGGGTACTCTTAGCATAATTTACAGCATAACTTAAGCATAACTTAATTTTGCTTTCGAAAATGAGCGCATGATGAGGGTAGCAAACAGACTAACCGCCAAAGGAAAAGCCACGACTGCGCGAACTCCCCCAGGATGATTTCGCCTGAATTTTCGAGCCAAAACCGCCGCGGGATATCGTGCGCGTTGTCGCAGGTTTGGGTTTGAACGCGTCTTTGGGCACAGTCACGCGCCGGGAAGAACGGCTCCCGTAAGAGGTGCCATCCGCACCGACCCAGGAACGGTCTCGATAACCGAATAAAGGCGATGGCTGGCCATAGTTGTAACCGCCGCCGCTTAGTCGCCCCAACATAAAACCACCCAACGCGGGTATAAACCAACTGCTGTTACTTTGACTTTGTACACAGCGGCCATAATAACCAAATTCCGTATTACACGCCCGTTGCGAACTGTATTTAGGCGCTGTACGTTCGGCTTCTGCTGACGCGCTGTCATATGCCCGTTCACATTCGACGCGGGCATTCGGATTTTCGGTCGCACATTGTTCGGCAGACCGATAAATCGTTGCTTCTTGATTTCCACTACAACCCGCTATCAACAACGTTCCGGTGAGCGCCATGGACGACTTGCTCGAAATGGACTTTTTTCGTGCCTTTTTCCGTATAGCGGCAAGATTAATCTGCTTGGTACGTTTCATACCCCCTCCCTTAGTAGCTCATGCTACCGGCGTTGAGTAAACCGATGGCGATAGAGACCCCGCCCAACACGAATCCGGCTGGGGCTTCACCATCCTTAATGCGTTGTACAATTTTAGGCAGGAATAAACGCACCAAAGCAAAGGCAATAAGTTGGGCTATCAGTGCAACAACAGCCCACACAGAAAAATCCAGCAATGACACGGATTGAGATGCCGCACTGGAAAGCGCAATTGAAAACCCGATAATGGCACCGGATAACGCGGCGGCGGCGGCCATATTTTGCTCCTTAACTAACTGCCAGTCATCGTATGGGGTAATCAGTGTATACACCATCTTAAAGACAACCAACGCCAACAGGGATAAACCAAAATACATGGCAAAAGGCAGGAGCCCTGAAATAGATTGCTGAAGTTCTAACATGTGTCGTCCTTTTATAAAGTTATTTGTAGAATGATTCTACTCTATTAGCTTATAATCTCAAAATCGGCTTGGTTCAAGTTTATGCCGGTACTCACTACAACACAACGTTCTGATTGATTTTCGATAATTTTTTCTTCACCACAGCGCAATAAAAATTCGAAAAAATCGGGCTTACTTTCGCGTTCATAGAGCATGACAAATTGGTCAGTGGCCGACTCATTTCCCTCGGAATCAGTGGTGTTTTCCGTCATCGACACAGGCGGGCTGTCATCGCCAACGTCATTCCAGACACGATAAAATTGTTGCCCATCCAGAGTATAAACCGGCTGGCTTATGCCGCTTTTAAGTTGCTTTTCCCATGCAGCGTCATTTGATACACCTTGGGTCTCATAAAAAAACCATAACTTAAGATCTTCAATATGACTTTCTGTCATTCCGCCATTCAGAATCAATTGAAAAAACCCATCATCATCTGTGTAATAACGCACAATGGTCGCATGCTCATCGAGTTTAACCACACCAATAGACTGAATTACCTGCGTTTTAGCAACATTCTCGAATGTAGTCTGACCATCTATAATACGTAATTTAAGTTCATTCAGTTCCACCGCACCCCCTAAACGAAAACCGAGTAACTCTGGCAACGGGGGGGGCTTATCAGTTTCTTTGTCGTTAAACTTTTTGTTTTTAAACTTTTTGTTTTTAAAAAATTCAAACATACAATGCCTGCCAATCAATATTTTTTATGCGGGTTTCAGATATATAGTAAAAAATACAGCCAGGCTCGATAGACATATCCAGCCCGGGATTAAGAATCATTTCGCCGGATTCTACTCTCTTTACGCCAATCAGTGTTGCGTTATGGTGTTTTTTTAGTCCGTTAAAAATTGAGTCCACTGTGGTTGCCCGCCCGTTTTTGGGAAATACGATTGAATACTGGGTTGTGCCACGGGCCGCATTAAGCAATTGCTGATGAAGAACACTTGAACCCGGGTCCATCGCAGCTTTGGCGAGCATTTCAACCGAAACCGACGGAGTGCATTCAATACTTGGGCAATGTGATTTCAACAGAGCACTTAACGATTCATCCATGAAATAGGCAATAATGTGGGCGGTCGGGTTTTGTTTGAAACAATACAACGCCGTTGTCATTGTGACATCATCCAACGGCGTGTCGATAATAATGGTTGATGCTTTATCAACACACGCCCGATTCATATCATCCTGGTCATTAAAAACCCTGACTTTAATGAACTCAATGATATCGGGTAATGGATTCTCAACGTCTTTGGTTGCACAAAGTACAATCTGTTTTTTCTCACCCTGATTGAGTTCTGTCAATAGCAGGTTTAATAGCAGTAAAGTGCGTTGCTGATTCCAGCCAATAACCAGGATATGATTTTGAACATGCAGCGATTTGTAACCCATCACGCCTTTTCTCCATTGATTTGATGCAAATACCGCGACGCGCCCCACGACAACGGCAAATAATCCGATACCCAGGGGAATAACGAAAAACGCCACCACGTGCTTTCCTATTGTGGTACTGGGTGATATATCTCCATAGCCGACCGTGGACGCAGTCACTAACATCCAGTACAGGAAGGTATTGGCGGCGATAATTTCCTGCTCACCGGAAAAAAACAGCAATACCCATGCGATAACCATATAAGCGACAAGCGCGATAAAAACCGCCTGCCAGCTAAATGACATCAAATACTTCGATAAAACTCGCCGAACTGTTAACAGTACATGCATAGTGGCCGCAATGCTTGCAAATCGCTTATAAGTAGTATTGCTACTTTGCCTAGACTCTAGGCAAAGAGTACATCAACAAAAAGAACATTGGCAAAAAAATCAGCCTTTTTTGGCTCGAATCCGCGCAAGTATATCTTCTTTTGATGTGGAACCGACTATGCCTGCCGCTTTTAATTTCGCGCCAAGACCATCGCCACTTTCGTCACTCGCCAACTCATTTGCGGCCTCCAGTTCGGCTGAGCGTTCTTGCTGTTTCGCTTTGATGCGCTCTAACGATTCGGCAGCCGTTTTCATTTTAGAATTGGCGCCCAGGTGCCGTGAAGAAACGGCTGTTTGTGCTTTCTGGACAGACGCGGTTGCTTTAACCGTATCCACTTGCTGTTTCATGCGGCGAAGATTTACCCTTGCATCTTTGATTGATTTGCGCAAACTCACTGACGAAGACTCAAACTGATTCAAAAATTCCTGCTCCGTATCGCGCTGTGTTTCCAAGTCAGCTATTTTTTCTGCAATCTCCAGTGCCAGATTTTCATCCGCTTTTTCAAGCGCCTGGACAGCATAGCTTTCATGCTCACCCACACTGGCATTAAGATCACCCACTTTACGCTTAGCAAGCTTTTGTTTAGCGATGATCGTTGTTAACGATTCCTCTGAACGACGCAATTCGCTTTCCGCTTCCCGGATTTCCTGATCGAGAATGCGCAAGGCCTGAGTGTCCGCAACGGCTTCTGCCGCATCGTTAACACCGCCTTTTGCTGCGGAAAACAATCTTTTCCAAACACTCATGGTATATTCACCTCTCTACTTATGTTAATAAATTCTAGTTAATAAATTCTTCATAGGCATCGAGCATGTCCTCGACATTCTGAAATAAAAAATCGATCTCAAGCAGAACGTTTTCCTCCGCTGAATTAATCGATAACGCACCAAACGCGGCGTAATATTCTATGCCTTCAACATTCACAATCCCCACGGTGGTCAATGGGAATATTTTGTGGGTACGCATGACAGCGTCATTCAGCGCAGCCGTATCCGACACCTGGGATGTGGCAAAAAGCAAAGATTCGACAATCATTTGCTCACCACCCAACGAAATATAAGCATCAATGCCATGTTCATTCGTGAGAAAAAGACAGTCACCTTCCTGAGAAACCGCCAGGTCCTCGACCTTATTCAGCAGCTCAGATAACGTATTAATTTCCCAACTCATATTGACCCCCAAAACTTTCATTCAAACTGGTTGCAACCAGCATTAAAAACAAGATAATATCAACACATCCAAAAGTCAACTATTATCGCCATTTGTGTAATATAATACACATTTAAGACTTAACCCCCCTTATAAATTATAACCAAGAGGGACTACTTCATTATGCGTGCTAAAGATAACACGTTCGCCTGGAATAAGGTTGTTAAGCAGTTTATTCGATCTGAAATGAGCAAAAAATCGGTGGATTACAAGGAATTAAGCCTTCGATTAGCGCACATTGGCATCGTGCAAACAGCCGACAATCTTCGATCAAAAGTAAACAAAGGTATCCTCGGCGCACAACTACTACTGCAAATTCTACTTATTCTCAATGTCCGCAGACTTGACAGTGATTTAATTCAAGAAATTTGGGATGATTCTAAAAACGATGAAAAGTAAAATTCTAATTTGACTCCGGCTGCATCCGTCTAAACCGGAGACCAAAAACCGCGCCCGCCGCAAGCAAGCCTGCGGTAAGCCAGAACGGTGTCTGACTAACAACGCCGAATAATCCACCAGCCAGTACGGAACCAAGGCCCTGCCCCAGACTACCGGCAGCGGTCTGCTTGCCCAGTGCAGCACCTTGAAAAATGCCGGCATCGAGTGATGTCTGATAGGCCAGCATCGGTATCAATACACCCGAACCGAGACCAACCAGCCCCACAGCGAGAATAATAACGTCAAAACGGGTCGCTAAGGGGAACAACCCCAGCCCGAGCGCCATTATCAACAAGGCGGAAACGATGATATACCTAAAACTGAAATAACGGACAAGTGGCTCAAACAAAAAAACCTGCACTAACACCATCATCAAACTGCACTCCATGAATAGCATACCAATCTGGAATGGATTAAGATTGAGAATTTGCTGGCCCTGTAGGGCAACACCAACCTCGAAACTTCCAAGACCAAACATACCTAGTAGCGCCAACAACAACAAATTATCCAGTGGAACCGCTTGTAATTCCCGGTTATCAGGCACCATTGGCAACTTCGCTGATAAAACCGCAGGTTCCGACAACCCCTGATAAACGGCAATCCACACCAATGAACCCATAGCAGCAGCAACCATAAAAGGCAACGACATCGAGTCAACACCTGCAATACGGGTTGATAATGTCGTGCCACTCAACCAACCACCCACCACCGGCCCAACCAAAAACCCCAGTGTCGCGGCTGCACTCATCCACGCAAAGCGGCGCGCCCGCAATTCCCGGGAACTTGTATCACCTATATAAGCAAGCGCCACCGGCAACACTGCCGAAACCACCGCGCCGCCTGCCGCCCGCGTTAAATAGGCAAGCCAAAGCGTTTCGATTAAACCAAACACCAATAAGGCAACAACACACCCCCCGAGGCCGAACAATATCACCGGACGACGCCCAATTCGGTCTGACACTTTCCCCCACAAGGGCGCAAAGACAAACAACGTAAACATGAACACGCCTGTCATCATTCCCGTATGCCATGCAACGGAAAACCCTGCTTGCCCACCAAAACGATTTTCCAAAAAGAACGGCAACACAGGTAACGCAATCCCGTACCCGATGAAAACCGTGAAGACTGACATCATTAGCAAGAAAAATTGACCCGGCGGCAGTTGGCCGTCCAACATTATCTGCCTCATGTCTCCCTACCCTGCATCACAAACGCGGCGCAACGGTCAAACACACCCGTGGCGACACCAAACACAATGACAATCGATGTGATTACAGCTCGTGTCTTTACGTTGACTTTGGTAACGGCGATTAGCCCATGGACGAAGAAAACGTTTCAATAATGAAGGTTGATACTGTCGTCGCATCAACCCTCGCAAGTCCGGCGTTGATTCGATGCGTTGCAAAAACCAGCGGTAACCGACATTGCCCACTAAATTGTATAAAACACGATTGACTACTGAAGTCTGCATTTGTGGCATCAACTCTCGCTGCCAGAGCACATCATAATCTTCATCATTTAGCAGGCTTTGCGCAGCCAGTACGCCAGACATGATGGCCAGTCGCATACCGAAACCCCACAAGGTATCCTGAAACCCGGCGTGTTCACCCACCAGCGGGTTCTGACCACTGTATGCACTAAGTGGTACGCGAAAATTCCCAGAACCACCGTGCGGCCGGGGATTTTTCATCTCCAATCCAACGAGTCGCTGAAATGCCTCTACAGTGCGTTGTACATAGATTTTTTGTTGCTTAAAACCGGAAAACATACAACTTTTTACAGTACCACAGCCGTGGGCAATCAATAGATAAGCGTACCCGTGGGGCGCAATATTATTATCGCAAATCGCCCAAAACCCGTCTTCCATATCTGTTTCAAAATGGTAGCCAACAGCAATGGCATCTGCCGCCTTGGGGCCAACAGCAAGAATCCCAACGTCATCCAAATGGTCCAGGCGGCTATTGAAATGTACCTCAACACCCAGTTCTTGCGCCTGTGCCAATAGCGCAGTATCCAGTGCGCCAGGCCCAGGGCCGCGTTCCACGGTATAATACAGCGGATCATCCGTATTGAGTTGATACTTTCTCCCTCTGTCATCGAATACAATACTATGCGAGCACGCTACTTTTTCAAATTGTGTTGTAATGCCTAAATCACTTAACCACTGTAATACATTTTGCGCCGTCGTCCAATTTTCCAAGCCTTGGAAATCGCCATTGAAACGAACACCCACCTCATGTCTTGCTTCATGCACAACAACCTGCCTGCCGTTTTTTGCCAGCGTAATTGCGGCAGCCAATCCAGCCGGTCCAGCACCGGCGATTTGAATAGGTGCTTGTCCGTCACTCTGATTCACCATGTATAGTCATTCCTATTGATTACTTCTCTTCCCATTAAACTGTTCCATTAAACTGTTTCCATTAAAGGCGCGTATAAACCAATACATCCCCCCCTAGCAGGCGCCATGCCACTGACGATTTACATCTAAGATTCTTCGCTTATATCCACTTCTTTTACAAACCACATCTGATACAACGCACTGAAAATTTGTGCCACCAAAGACAATCCCAGCACGCCACCGGAAACGACAATAATGTAAGCATAAAGCGGGTCCCACTTGGTAAGAAACCAGGCAAGAATATCGACAAAAATGGCAGCAAACGGTAAAACGATCAACGTCGACTTTAGCCAGGTACGCATCACAACACGCCGGAATATCATTCCCACGCCCAACAATATAAGACCAATACCAAACAAGTGGATATGTGATACTTTCATCAAACTATGAAGTGACACACCTGTATCGATGTCGGTCACTTCCTGTATACCCTCATACGTTGACAAATCCGGCACCTTCAAGCCAGACTGCGGGCTATGGCAGACAAGACAACGCTTAGCGAGGATTGGCTGAACGATGTTATCGTAGTCATTTTGTGTTGCGCCCGCACCCAACCAGGCAACAATTTTATTGCGTTCAGCCGTTTCAATATACCCTGCCATGGGACCAAGAATCGCCGCTTCGAGCCGGCTACCGCTGCGGTTTCCATAATAATCGTCCGCAATATCCTGCACCGACAACCCGGGTTTTCCA
>CAZWBV010000028.1:0-6108 GCA_964632225.1 uncultured Gammaproteobacteria bacterium
CTCCATGCGCCGCTGGCGACAACTATTTTATCGGCGCTGTATTTGTTATCCAAAGTAGTGACATTGGCGATGCGGTTATTTTTGATAACGATGTCTGTTACGGCCGAGTTTTCAACAAAGTTTACACCCGCGACGCGCAGCGATGTTTTTAAGGCTTTAACCAGCCGGGGGTTTCTAATTTGTGCGACATCGGGTAACTGAATACCTTGGGTAAATTTGTTACTTAATGCAGCTGCATTGCCTTTCGGGTCGACGCTTTTTGAATCAGAGTTGAAGCACGCATTGAAACAACGGTGTAAATCGTTATTTGCAAGTAATTCAAATCGGTTATTCGCTGTTTTCGCCCATTCGCGTGCGTTGTTTTGTTCTTCTATAGAAAGTTTATCCAAAATAAGTAAGCCACTTTGTATCCACTGTGGATCGATGCCCGTCTCTGCTTGCAACGTGCTGGCGAGCGTAACGTAATGCTGAGTGCTCCAGTTCGCTAATGCATTGACCGATGTCGGATACCGCCAGGGATAAAGTGGCGATAAGATCCCCCCTCCTGCCCAAGATGACTCCTTACCTGTTTTATTTTTGTCAATCAGTGTGACTGTCGCGCCAGCATGGATAAGTTCACGTGCGCTTAACAATCCGATAATACCGCCACCAATAACAATAACATCGTGTGACTTATTCGGTGATAGAAGGTGTGGCGACATTAGACTAAAAGATCCAAACCCAATTGACCACATTTTCTACCGGCCAGTTTATTTGCGCATTCCAGTGTCTGGGAGAGTGTTAGATTATTTAGTTTGGCGTCTATATAGCCGGCGTTAAACGTATCGCCTGCTGCAAGAGTGTCGACTATTTTATCAGGCGGGTATGTGTGGCATTTAATGAGTTTTTCCGTTTCGCTTATGGCGACGCTTTCTTTTTGTCCCCAGGTACAAACCAACTCTTTTGATGGTATTTTTTTTTGAATGTGTTTGATAAATGACTCGGCATCCGTGAAACCAAGGTGAGTGGCGTAGGTTTGTGAAAAAAACAATGTGTCAGGCAATTTGAATAATGATTCAATATCTTTGCGGGGTTTTTCTATCTCCAGAGAAACGGGTGTTTTCGGATTGGCTTTTTTTGCATGGGATAGCATTTTCTGCGTTTCCTCTATCGTCCTACCCTCGAAATGAATCCAGTCGAAATAGGTCAAATCAATATTTAAAAAATCGTCATAGGAAAATTCTCGCAGGTCACGGTAATGCATTATGGTGCGGCTGCCATTTTTTTTACTTAAGGCAATATAGGACGTGGGTGTTGAGCCAGTCGACGAAATGGCACACAGTGATATGTCAACATTGTATTTTTTGAAATCATGACGGATAGGGTCGCTGTTGTTCGTTGCTGAGTTGTTCGTTGCTGAGTTATTTGTAAGTGAATCAATTGCAAGCGTCCCCGCAAATACGCATTGGTGACCTAGTTGACTGAGAATAACCAGCGAATTTGCCGCGTTTCCACCTCGCTTGATACTGCGTGAATTTACTCTGAGTTTTTGATCTTCCAGTGGGTATTGGTCCAGGTGATTAATAATGTCGAGCGTGGCTACGCCTACTCCCAGTATGCGTGCCATGCTATGAATCTTCGAGTTCTTTGTTTTGCCCTTTATTCAGTTTTTTACTTTGGTTTTTATTTTGTTCTTTATTTTGCTCCTTATTTTGTTCCTTGTTTTGTTCTGTGCTTATTTCTTTGTGTGTATAGAATGACTGGCCGGGCGTGTTAGTGGGTGGTTGCTGGGCGGATACTTGGGCTGCAGCGCCATCTGTTGTGGCAACGGGGCGTTTTATATTAGGGCTTTTCATTTTTTGTAGCGGGATATAATGACAAAAAAAGTCTAATATCAACCAGAATACAATAAGTGCGCCGATGAAATACCAACTGTGCTCTGAGTAAGCCACGAGACCAAAATAGAAGACATTCCAAACATATAAAAAAGACATTAATGCTAATACGACGGGTTGTGCACAACTCCGCCCCAGACACTCGTCACAATGGATGTCAAACCATTTGCCAGCGAGGTACTTTTGCTTGAGAGAAATAGTCAGTTTATCGCAGTGTGGGCACGAAAATTTAGTCATTGTTTATTTGTCCGCAAGCCAATCTATCCGGCAGTACTTTTTCCAGGTATATAAGGTTGATTGTAGGATAAATCATTTTTAATTATCGCATTTTTTAGTCATTATTTCGTCAATTCTAATTGTGTGGGTAGGTACAACAATGAGTATATAGAGTAGAATCCCAATTGTAATTGAAAATATTGTCCTGCTGTAAACAAGGCCTTACGTAATGCAAAAATTTAAAGTGATTCAACCGTTTTTTATTATAGCCGTTTTATTTATACTCATCGGTACGATGACGGCATGTGATGGTAATACTGCGTTGATGGAGCGTGCCATTTCAGGTGAGGTCGAGGAAGTTAAGGGGCTGTTAGGTGCTGGCGCGTCCATTGACGAAACGAATAATTACGGCTGGACTGCGCTCATGCACGCGGCGCGCAAGGGTAATATTGATGTCGCTGATTTATTGATTGAGCGCGGTGCGAATGTCAACATTGAGGATAAAACCGGGTGGACACCGTTGTTACGTGCGGCGCGAAAAGGCCGGTCTCAAATAGTGCAAACATTGATAAATCACGGTGCCAGTGTGGGTGTGCGTGATAAAAACGGCTGGACGGCTCTATTTTGGGCTGTAAATCAGGGACACCTGGATACGGTTAACGTATTAGTTGAAAATGGTGCCGATGTAAATGCAAAGAGCATCGATGGGCGAACCCCCTTTAGAGTTGCAGTGAGTGAAGGTGAAAATGGTATTTTGCAAGTACTGGAATCCAAAGGGGCAAAATATTAGACACCATAGGGGTAGCTGAAATAGATAACTGAATAGATAACTGAATAGGTAGCTGAATAGATGGCTGAATGGAAAACTAAGCAGGGGGGATGTGGAGTGAAATCCAGTACAATGAAAATGATTGCGAGCTTGTGTGTTGCGAGTCTTGTTGCGCTGCTTGTTTCCTGTAATAGCGGCGGGCCAAAATCGCAGTCCAGGGCGGCGCAGTATGTAGTGAATGGCAGCCAGGGGATGAAGGGGAAACCCTGGAAGGATAACAGGCAGTTTGCGAAAAAAGTAATTACTGAATCCCTGCTGTCTGATGGTTTGCATGATCCCGCTAATCCAGCGTTAAAGTCGTTACAGGAACCGGCTGCCGCGATGTCGGATTTTCCACAAGACCGGCGTGGTGGTATCGATTGGGTAAAAGCACTGGATCGGGGTATTATCAACCCGAGAGAAACACTGAGCGGCGATGAAGGCATGCTAGTTATGGACATGGATATACTGTTTACCGATACCGGGCAAATGCCGCATGTGCGCTTCCCCCATTTGGCGCATACCAAATGGTTGGATTGCAGTAATTGCCACCCAAAAATATTTATTCCTCAAAAAGGATTTAACAATCCCTCAATGGATGGCATTCTCGCTGGAGAACACTGTGGCCGATGCCATGATAAAATTGCGTTTGCGCTGTGGATTTGCGAACGCTGTCATAGCGTGCCACATGAAAATTCACCGCCAAAATGGTGGTGATGTAGTCAATGAGAAGACATCGCACTATTATATTTATTGCAGGTTTCGTCGCGTTTAATTTTTTGTTATTTAGCGCCGGCTGCAATAATAAACCGCTGCTTGACGAAAAATATCTGGTTGCACTTCAGGATACGCCACCCGTAGTACTACAGTCCGCAGATGAAAATCGTTCCGTTGAAACGCCTCCTGAGATGCTTCCTGTGGACGTCACAACAGAAGGTAAAAAATTGAGCATAGTTCATATCCGGCCTATCGAAACATTGCAACAGGACGGTATACATGATTTAGAAAATGATGCCGTGTCTGCATTGCAAGACCCACTTGTTGCGATGGGGGATTTTCCGCTTGATCGGCGTAAGCAAATTAATTGGGTTGAAACGTTAGACGCAGGGTTAATTCAGCCACGCGCTGATTTAAAAGGTGAACACGATATGTTGGTGATGGACATGGATATTATCATGAAAAATACCCAGTTTATGCCCTATGTAAAGTTTCCACATCTTGCGCATACCAAATGGTTGGATTGCAGCAATTGTCACCCGAAAATATTTGTACCACAAGAACACGCAAACCCGATATCGATGAACAAAGTATTACGAGGGGAATATTGTGGTGTGTGTCATGATAAAGTGGCGTTCGCGTTGTTTATTTGTGAACGTTGTCACAGCATTCCACATAAAGGGTCAGGTAAGAAGTGGTGGTAAGAAAGTGACGATTGAGGTTATTTTCTTTGTTGCAACATTTTAATAATTTCGTCGTTGCCTTGATCTAATGCCAGGCTGAGTGGCGTGTGGCCACTTGAATCTTTTGTATTTGTTTTAGCGCCGCCTTGGAGTAACACCTTCACTGTTTCTGGATGGTCAAAATTAATTGCAGCCATTAACGGGGTTCTGTCATTATGGCCGGTGGCATTCACATTAAAGCCCAGTTTCAGCATATCCTTTATGATGTCTGTGTTACCTAAACCGGAGGCGAGTAAGAATGCTTCTTCAAGATCATCTATGGGTAAGTCTGCTTTGCGTTTTAGTAGTTCTGCGACGGTATTGCGGTAATTAAAAAATACTGAGTTAATTAGCGCAGTGCCATTATTGTTATCCCGTATATCGACATTTGCGCCATTGGCGACTAATATTTTAACTGCGTCTGTACGGTCGTAGGAAGCTGCAGCGATCAACGCAGTCGTACCGTTGTCATCTTGTGCGTCAATGTCGGCACCTTTTAAAATCAGCGTTTTTACTGTTTCAGCGTGGCCAGTGTTTGCTGCGAGAATAAGCGCTGTTTTTCCTTGCCTGCTGCGTTTATTAACATTGCCGCCGCGCGCAATAATACGCAACACGCCTTCAGAATCTCCTAGCGACGATGCGCTCATCAATTCTGTGTACTCTTCGGAGGTACATGAGAGCACGCTTAGGCTAAAGATACAAATAGCAAAAAGGGAGATACCCGTTTTTTTGCTAAAGGTTTGACTAAAGGCCCGGATAAAGGTTCGACGATTAATGGGTTCTTTATTAATATTTTTTTCGAAACACCTATTGCGATAGTTTTTGCAATTGTTTTTACGATAGCGTGATGGCGTTAATTTTGTTGCAAATGTCATATTAGATTTATTGCCGCTTCATTGAATCAAAAAACTCTGCGTTAGTTTTTGTCGGTTTTAATTTATCCATTAAAAATTCCATTGCGGCAGTGTCTTCCATCGGATGTAAAAGCTTTCGAAGTATCCATATTTTTTGTAAATCGGCGGGTGCAATCAGTCTTTCTTCCCGCCGTGTCCCTGAGCGATTAATATTGATTGCGGGATAGATACGTTTTTCTGAAATTTTTCTATCCAGGTGGATTTCCATGTTGCCGGTGCCTTTGAATTCTTCGAAGATAACTTCGTCCATGCGAGATCCGGTTTCTACAAGCGCAGTGGCAATAATGGATAAACTGCCCCCTTCTTCCACATTTCGGGCTGCGCCGAAGAATCGTTTTGGTCTTTGCAATGCATTGGCGTCAACGCCACCAGTAAGTACCTTGCCTGACGAAGGCACAACCGTGTTATAAGCACGAGCCAGCCGTGTGATAGAGTCAAGTAATATGACGACGTCTAATTTGTGTTCTGCAAGCCGCTTGGCTTTTTCAATTACCATTTCTGCGACTTGTACATGTCTGCTTGCGGGTTCATCGAATGTGCTGGATATGACTTCGCCGCGAACCGAGCGAGCCATTTCAGTTACTTCCTCAGGGCGTTCATCAATGAGGAGAACGATCAGGTGAACTTCCGGGTAATTTTGTGCGATAGATTGTGCAATTGATTGTAACATCATGGTTTTACCCGTTTTTGGCGGTGCAACGATAAGCCCGCGTTGCCCCTTACCAATTGGGGATGCCAAATCTATAACCCGGCCAGTGATGTCTTCTGTGCTGCCATTGCCAATTTCCATGCGCATATGTTCATTGGCAAATAACGGCGTTAGATTTTCAAAGAGTAGTTTGGATTTTGAGTTTTCC
>CAZWBV010000028.1:6118-15602 GCA_964632225.1 uncultured Gammaproteobacteria bacterium
AAAATAACGTTCACCTTCTTTAGGTGGACGGATCTTGCCAGCAACATTGTCGCCCGTGCGTAAGCTAAATCGTCTTATTTGGCTTGGTGACACGTAAATATCGTCAGGACCTGCCAAGTAGGAACAGTCGGCTGAACGCAGAAATCCGAACCCATCTTGTAGGATTTCCAGTACACCGTCGCCTGAAATATCGTCGCCATTACGTGCGTGTGCTTTGAGGATAGAAAAAATAATGTCTTGTTTTCTGGAGCGCGCAGACCCTTCAATTTTCATGGTTTGGGCGATAGACATTAATTCGGATGCGGGTTTTTGTTTCAATTCTGTTAGATTCATATTGGGATGTCGAGAGATAAGCGTTAAGGTGAAAACAGATGTTTATGGGAAAGAAATTAGATAAAAATCCTGTCGGTTGTACCCACTAAATTGGTAATCAGTGCTGGCAGTCGCTGTTTGGTAGTCAGTGTTTGATAATCAGTATCTGATAGTAAATTATAGTAAATGTAAATTTAATCTAAGGAGTCGATACTGGATGTGAGCTAAGGTCTTCTACTTCAATAGATGTAATTGTATTTTTAACAGATGTAATTGTATTTTTTCGGTATTTTTAGCGGGCTGACTTCTTACTTTTTTGTTCTGCCAAGTTGTTCTGCCAAGCATTGTTCTGCAAGATATGTTCTGTGGTTCTGTACTCTGATGTTGTTCGTTCTGGTTCTGACCAGTATTGTTTGGCCTAGTTCAATTTGGTTCAGCCTAACATTCCGAATGCATTTATGCCGCTAGCTAAATAAGAAGGTTAGCATGCCATTTTTAGTCCGTCCAGTTCTTTGTATAAGTAAAAATATCAAATAAAGTTATAATGTCGTTTAGCGAGCCATTTTTTTGTGAAAACCGGTGTGTATTGTGCAATCTGCGCATATTTATGGGTAAATGGGCGGGCGATCCGCTGAAGGCCACTTTTTTATACGGCCCTTACCTAATTTGAGCGTTCAACTAAGAATTCAATTAAGAGATATTACTATCAATAAACGCAGTCAATTGAGATTTGGATACAGCACCTACCTTGGTTGCTTCAACATTGCCGTTTTTAAATAACATTAACGTTGGTATGCCTCTTATGCCATATTTGGGCGGGGTTGCAGGATTTTCATCAATGTTTAATTTGGCTATTTTAATCCGTCCTGAATATTCGTCAGACAACTCATCTAAAATTGGCGCGATCATTTTGCAGGGACCACACCAGTCAGCCCAATAATCAACTAATACCGGTTTATCGGATTTTGTCACTTCTTCTTCAAATGAGTCGTCGGTGATATGAACAATTTGTCCGCTCAAAGCGTTATCTCCATTAGTTACTAAATATAATACTGGAATTGCGTCGGGTTTTAATTATTAATGACTATAAATTTGTCGATGCATCGACGCCAAATCGAGTCGTTTGTTGTGTCGCGGCATACATTATTTGGTTTTGTTTGTTTGGTTTTTGCAAGGTATTTGTTTGCAAGGTAATTTGTTTACAGGGCATCATTTTTAGATAATCGTGATTCTACTGAATTTATAGCAAAGTATCCGCTAAACAACAACCATATACTAGCAAATCGTACCAACAAATCGTAGTTAATTGTTTGGCGCAGTTAATTATTTGGCATAGTTAATTATTTTGCGCAGTTAATTTTTCGGCAACTGTCATCTTGAGCTTTCGTTTATTGGCTGCCATGGTGCTTGTTTTGTGCAAAAAATATGCCTTGTTGGAATTAAAATGAGTGTATACAGCATTTTACAAGGTTTATTGGCTGCGTGGTTTAGTTTGAATAATATTGCCTGGTTGGCAAAACCATGATTGCTGTAATGTCATCTGATTATAGCCCCATTCAAAAAAACGCCATGTTCATAAACCATGAACATAGCTATGTTCATGGCTATGTTCATAATAATGGGTCTGGTTTCCATCATTATCTTTGGCTTGGTATAAGGGCTTGGTCCAGCTTGTTCAATATGGCGATGATCGCATTGTTTGCTTCCTTCCAGGATTATGCCGCGAGCGTATTTGCGATCGCATCGAGTTCAGTAGAACCTTCGATTAGGTTTTCCAGGCAGGTCATAAGTTGGACTTCGTTTAAGCCATATTTTTTCATCATAGCAGTCGGTAGTTCACTGTTTTCAGCGTCGCCACATTCTTTCGTTTTTAACAAACGGTCGGCAATAAGGGTTAGGTTTGCGTATTGTTCGTCTATACCCGAATAATTTTCATTATGATGCTCACGAATGGTGGTGATTATTTCCGTTGGCATATTCCATGCCTGCATTAACCATGCGCCAATTTCGGTGTGGTCCACACCCAGCACATTCAGTTCGTGTCTGGTTACGGGTTCGTCAGGGTTGTTTATTATTGCCTGGTTAAGTTTTTTGAATTCATCCTTGAATAAATGGCCGAGTAACAAGAATCCAAAGTTGTGCAATAAACCACTGAGATACATGATGCCCGTTTGTGGTTGATTATTTTTGGGAAGTGATTTTCCGATAATTTGGCTCAGTGTTGCACTGTATATAGAGTGCTTCCAAAAAGACTCCAGGCCCAACGGACCTTTTTTAGGGATTGTAAATGTGGACGTTGCGGCTAGCCCCAGTGCGATATTCATGACCATGTCATAGCCTAATACACGTGATATTGCCTCCTGGACGGAACCAATTTTGCCGCGATAGCCAAAAAAGGGTGATTTAGCATAGCGCATAATTTGTGCCGAAAGGCTTGGGTCAAGTGTTATTAACGCAGATAAGTCTTCAGCGCGAGCATAGGGATTCGCATTTAAATGAATAATTTTTTTCGCCATCTCTGGCATGGGTGGTAATTCTGTGATTCTTTCTATACGCTGCTTAATACTCAACGTGTTTTCATTGTTATGTGTTTGTGTATTTGAATTAGGTAATGCAGATGCTTGTGTTTTATTATTTGCGGACGAAGAGTTTGCGGACGAAGAGTTTGCGGACAAAGAGTTTGCGGACAAAGCGTGTACGGATAACGGGGGTGCAGACAACGGCGTAGAAAATTGATGCCCGAAAATTGAGGTTTTATGTAAGCCGCGAAATGTATCTAGCGCTATTTTGATAAATTCGTTTTTGTTTTCAGTTCGAAAGAAAATGGCGTTGTGTTGGCATAGCTGTTCATCAATGATTGTTTTAATTCCATACTCTTCTGCGATGGGTGAGAACATGCCTGGTGCCCAGTTTTTCACATAGGCAACATAGTCGTGTGCGGGCACGGTTTTTATTTTGCAGTGTAAAAGTGTTTGCAGTACATCCAGGTTCAACGCGTGGTTGTCTGGTATGAGTGTCATAACAAAATTGTTACCATTAAGCGACGTCGTGTTTCGTACAATAATGGGTTTGCCAACACTGGTGGCCGTTATCACCAACGCCAAGGCTGGATTGTTGCCAGATGTATCTGAATTGCGAACTACGCCGTGTTTGATAATTTCGTAGGGCGTAGCATGCGATTGCAGATAGCGAGTCAGCGTATCCTTAATAGACGACATTATTTAGCATATGGGTATTAAGCCTAGCATAACGTTACAAGTGACAAGGTTGTCAGAAAGCCAGCGTATTGAATACTGTAAATTTTACATAATTTTATAGTATAGCGTACGATTGCACCAATCCAGTGATTTGTGGAAAATTTCTATTATAAATAAAATTTATTAGGTGCTGATATTATTTATTAAATTGTGGCTTTTGAAAGTTGGGTAGCTCAACTGAAATGGAATTGTTTAGTTTGAGAATGGTTTTTTCATTTTTTAGAAGTAATAAATTATAAATTCCCAATGGCATTTTTTTCGGGATACGGATTGAGATTTTGGTCGAACTTGAATGCGTGCTGGTTATTTTTGGTAGAAGAGCGAGGGTAGAGAGTACGTTGTTTCCAGCAAAAAGTACGCGCTCTTTATCTACCCGGAATCGTGTGATTTTATTCGCAGCTGGATAAGTATTGCTAAAGAGCAATTGTTTGTCGTCATTGATTGTAAAGGTAATTAATCTGGATTGCTTGCTGGTGGCATATAGAACGCCGTTTGATATTTTTATATCAACAATAACTTCATTGAGTTGTGTGGTTGCTGTTTCCTGGTAACCATTGTTAGTTTTGGATAAGGTAAATATACGGTTCGCGGCTTTTGTATATACAAATAAATTTTCATTGAAGAAATTTATTGAATCAATGTTGGTTTGCGCTATGTATTTGTTTGTTAGAGTGATGTGTCCATTGTTGTCTATAGTGTAAATCAGCAATTCATTTTTCTTATTTCCAGTGGCTTTGTTTGCAACAACTTTGTTTGCAACAACTTTGTTTGCAACAACAAGGCGGTTGCCGCCAACCCAAATATCTGTGGCACTGGTTTTTGTTGTTGCGATTATTTTGGGTTGATCTGCGATTGCAATATTATATGTGATCAAATTGTTTTTTTTGCTTAGTACGAAGGCGAAGTTGTTATATAACTTGAATGCGGAGATACCATCTTCTATCTTAATTACGTTCACTAATTTTTGCTTGAAAGGGGTTTCAATCTCTACGACATATATAGTGTTTTTTGACGTCAGGTACGCATGTCGATCGTAAATCGATATTGAATCAACTTTGTCAGGCAACTCTAACGCAGTCACCCACATGGGGTTAAGGCTGTTCCTGATGTCAAATACTTGCAGGCCAGATTTGCCATTTGCAGTGTATGCATAGTTTTCTCTAATTTCTAAATCGTTGATTTTGTTTTTTGCGTGATATCGGGATATCAGGTTTGGTTTGTGATTATCCTTGACGTCAATTGACTTTATTCCGCCCCACCAATCCAGCGCATATAAGTGTGTACCTGTTTTTGCGGTTCCCCAGGTGGCACCATCTGTATCGTAATAGCTAATGATTTTTGGTGACCTGATATGCTCAATGTCAACTATTTGTACGCCAGCATACCAGGCAGATATGTAGGCAATATTGTTTTCCAGCTCTATGCCACGGGCATTTCCGGGGATAGCAATGTGGCTGAGCAACGTTGGGTTGGCGGGTGATGTTATATCAAGTATGTATAGGCCTGAATCGAAAAAAGTGACAAAAGCCTGACCGTTCCTGATTTTTACATCTTCAGCATATCCACCGGGCTTGAATTGGGCTATGCGCTTCGGGTTATTAGGAGAACTAACATCGAATATCAGGAGTCCGGATAAATCATCTGCGACAAAGGCGATATTTTTTTTCACATCGATGGCCCATGCTTTTCCCGGGGTGTCAATCGTGCCGAGTCTTTTTGGCTGCTTAAAATCTGCGATATCGATAATATGAAATCCACCACGATGATCGGCGAGATATAATATGTCCCCCACAATTTTCATTGTATAGGCCAATCCTGTTGTGGCCAACTCAGAAACCCAGAATGGATTGGCGGGATCTTCTATATTTATTATTTGCAGGCCATGGTCGTCATCACCTACAAATGCGTGACCATCTTTGATGGCGACTCCTTTTGACGACCCCTTAGTATGGTAGTTCCCCAAATGTTTCATATTGAGTGGGTCTGAAATATCATAAATATGCAAACCTGAGAACCAGTCTGCAACGTACATAATATTATTTTTTATGACGGCACGTCTGCTACCGCCAAGGGTGACGCCTTCTGAATTAACCGCTGGTGTGATCTCAGCAGAAAAATCCACCATCTGAATGTCGTTAGATAATGTAACAAAGGCGGTTTGCTCTAAGAAAGATATTTCTTTTATTATATCAGTAGACTGGTGGCTTGAGAGCACACTGGGTGCTTCAGGTCGGCTGATGTCGAGCAGAGTGAGTTTGTTATCCGTGTTTGCAACCAGAACTCTTGAAGGGTGAACGGCTGATTGACGGACAGCAATATGCGATACCGTGCCGAGTTTGTTATTGCTTCCGAGCAAGGTTATTTGTTCTGGTTTGCTGGCATCAAGCACTGTCAGGCCGCGAGTGCCGTCGGCAATGTAGACGAGCTTATTTTTCACTACAATATTACTAACAATGCCGCTTGTCTTAAAAGAGCCGGATTCGTGTATTGCATTGATATTGGAAATGTCCAGCGTTGCTAAGCCATTTTTTCCGGTTGCTAAAAAGCAATAATTTTTATTCACGAATATAGCCAGAGTAGGCAGTTTTAGCTTATGTTGTGCGACGAGTTTTAATTGGGTGGATGGATGGGTGTCATAGATGAGTAGTTTATTATTGTGTTGTAATAAATATAAATAGTCATCGTTTGTCGCAATGTCGGTAATATTGCCGTCGATCCTGATTTTGTTTTCCACTTTGAAATCAGGCAGTTTGATACTTATTAAAAATCCAGCCTGAGTGAGTGCGAACAATGTTGAATGAAAATAGGTGAGTCGCAGAATTGGCGAAGGCAGGTGAATTTTTTTTAATTCGCTGTATTTTTCATTTTGCAGAAAAAAAATATAACCATTCTCCGTTGCGACAAAAATACGGCCGCTAATTACCAACGAATCACTGATGACAGATAAAGGGGGCAGTGTCATTTTCAATGACTTGGTAATGAAGGGGCCACCGGGTGAGAGCAGTGCGCGTGTGACGAGTCCTTTGTTTTCGATAATTGAGTTTTCGATAATTGAGTTTTCGATGATTGGATTTTCAATGACTAAATCGATGTCCGTTTGCTTGCCATATCGGACTATCTCAGGTGAGATGGATTTGATTGCAGTGCCCGTTGTCAGGTCAGCAACTATGTCAGGTAAGTTACTCGGTAATACCATCTCTGAAAAAGAAGGCGCTGAAAAAGAAAGGTGTGAGTTGCTGAGTAAAACAAAAAAAAATAAAAATACAGAAAAATACTTGATGCTACAGTTTTTGAATATCTGCATCGCTTGCAACACCAGATGATTTTAGATCTAACGTCATTCGTTTGGCAGTCTCTAATCCGATCAGTTCTGGCAAATAATATACGCCTCTAAATTCTTCATTTACTTGTTTTATGTGAATGAAATAATTTTTTCCAGCATAAAAAGTCATTGTCGCGTTGCGCGTCATTTCAACGGGCATCAATTTATTTGTAAACATTGAATAATTTTTGGTTGTTATTGTTGCTTCTACGGGTCTAATTCGAACCATAGTGTATTCGCCTTTGCCCAGTGAAATAATTTCTTTTCTGTTTAGTTCAATTTTCACGGGGTTGTCAGCGATGCCGCGTTCGCGGTATGTGAATGGTCGAATAAAGTACACGTTGGCCGCAGCAACTTCCTTATCGGTTTCGAGCAAGATGTGTTTTCTGTTTACTGACGTCGATCCACAACTGCTGATTAAGACGGAGAGTATTACAATAATAAACGTTAAAAAGTCATTGTTAATAATACCAAGCTTGCGAAAAGAATACGGGATCATAGTTTTTCTCGGATAATAATGAAAATAAATCTTATAATAATATTTGGATTTAATTTATTTAAAATAACTTGCTGCGCTCTTTGTCTGCTCTTTCTGTGCTAAAGGTGTTGTTGATTGTGCATACTATAAATGACTTTTGGTAAGATTATAAGGTGAATTAACATATTTTAAACCCATGTCATTGCGTGACGATGTGAACATATGTTAAAAACTATGCTTTATTCGACATGCTCGCCCGGCATTTGTTCCCAGCTAAGAAATGTAGGCTAATTAGTTGTCAACGGGACGGGGGTTGCGGTTATCGTCGACAGCGACGTAGGTGAGAAGCGCTTCTGTGACTTTGACACATTCCGCTTTGATGCGTCCCCGTTCAGCGAATACTTCAACCGACACTGTGATGGACGTATTTCCTACTTTGCTTACGTCGGCATAACAACTGACAAGGTCGCCAACAAAAACGGGTTTCTTAAATGAAAATTCCTTTACAGCCACGGTTGCTACTCTGCCCTTGGCGCGACGAATGGCGCTAATACTGCCTGCAATATCAACTTGTGACATGATCCAGCCGCCAAATATGTCGCCGCTAGAATTTGTATCTGCTGGCATTGCGACGACTCTAATCGTAGGTTGTTTGTTTTTAGGGAGTGTATCCGCTGGTACGTTTTCCATATTATGCCTTTTTTCCGGATGTTGTCGTTTTAGCAACAACGATAATGCTGCTGCCGTATTTAATGGGTTTTAGTTTTTTTATTTTATTGATTTCTTGGTTGGAAATGAAATTTATTATCCATTTTTTCATTCCCTGTATTGGTTTATGCTCTTGCTGTCCTTTTTTTGTGTCATGAGATTTTGTTATTCCCAGTTTAAAAGGTATTGCCTTAAGTAAGAAAATGGGTGGCACTAAAAAATGAAAAAGATAGTTGGCGTATTCGACCTCGAATCCACTGTTGGTGAGGGTTTGTTTTATTTCATTTAGTGTATATCGTCGAAAATGCCCTTCGTGAATATCTTTCGCTGACCATAGAAAATCAAAGGCAGGTACCGTTATGTATATGCGTCCATTACATCTTAGTTTTTCTGATAGATTGACTAAAAATGCTGAGTCATTTTCTATGTGTTCAACGACATCAAACACCCCAACGGCGGGCAGTGATTTGGGTTGAAATTCTGCTTTTTGAAAAGATGAGCAGACTACGTGTTGAATGCCGCGTCGTTTTGCGTTATAGGCACCCGTTGCACCAGGTTCGACCAATACGGTGTCAATGCCGATTTTTTGTAGTCCAAGAGATACATAGCCATTGCCGCCACCGATATCAAACAGTACACCATTAGGTGGGTATTTCTTTATCACTTCCTGGATGCAACTATTGCGATGGTTAAACCAAAATGATTTTTCCTCCAGAGAAGCACGGCTCTCATGACCGTCTTGCGGATATGAAATATCCTCCGTGCTCGCGTTTGGTTTCCAAATACCTTGAGGTGAGAGGATTAGTTTTTCGGAAAAATGTTCTAACATACTGCACTGCCGATTAACCGATGTGTTGGTGTACTAGGTTAATGCCCCTGATACATTGTGTCAATTTTATCCTGAAATTTTGCAATGATGCGGTCGCGTTTAAGTTTTAATGTGGGTGTCATTAATCCATCTTCAATTGTCCAGGGTTGCAGAAAAATAGTCGTTTTATAAATTTTTGCATATCCTGGAAAATCACGCAGTTGTTCCTTAATTTTACTCATCACTATATCTGTTAGTGATTTAGCCTGTAAGGGATCGTCGTCATTATCGGCGAGATCAAGTTTTTTTGACAGCGATGCCCATAGTTCTTCGTTTAATACAACAAAGGCGCTCAAAAAGGGTTTTCCTTCACCTATGATCAGCGCTTGGTCAAACAGTGAGTCAGCGCCAATTGCGACTTCCAGATCACCGGGCGGAATTTTTTCACCATTTGACAGTACAATGATTTCTTTTAATCGTCCAGTAATGTATATGTGATTTTTTTCATCAATGCGAACTTTGTCACCTGTGTGTAACCAGCCATCTTTATCGATAATTTTTTTTGTGGCGTCCAGGTTATTCCAGTATCCCAACATGAC
>CAZWBV010000029.1:0-15437 GCA_964632225.1 uncultured Gammaproteobacteria bacterium
GGGCCAACCACAAACCAACTTGGCAAACTCGCCAATGCACTCAATCTCGTCATAGTCAGTCCAATTTTTGAAATGCGCGCACCTGGCCTGTATCACAACACCGCAGTGGTGCTGGACGCGGACGGGTCTATCGCAGGCAAGTACCGGAAAATGCATATTCCTGATGATCCGGGGTTCCAGGAAAAATTTTATTTCGCACCCGGCGATTTAGGATTTGCCCCCATAGAGACATCGGTAGGCAGCCTGGGTGTACTCATCTGTTGGGATCAATGGTTTCCTGAAGCTGCACGCATTATGACGTTGGCAGGGGCTGACATACTGCTCTACCCCACGGCAATCGGCTGGAATCCGGCAGATAATGCGATAGAAAAAAACCGGCAACTCGATATGTGGAAAACGGTGCAACGCGCTCATGCAATTTGCAATGGACTACCCGTTATATGTTGCAATCGTAGCGGATTTGAGGCTGCACCGGGTGTCGCACTGGATAAACGACCCAATTCGAAAAACGGTATTCAATTTTGGGGCAATAGTTTTATCACGGATCAACAAGGAGACATTTTGGCACAAGCCAGTTCAGACGCGAATGACCTATTGATAGCAGAAATCGATCTGCATCAAACAGACAAAATACGCCGCACCTGGCCCTTCCTTCGGGACAGACGAATTGATGCTTATCAGCCATTAAATAAGCGATTTATCAAAAATTAGCTTATTTTTGCTCGATTTATCGCCAAAAACTAAATTTGGCTGGAAAAACCACAGCCAATCAACAATAATACTCCCCCCCGCTTTAAAACACGGCTCCCGATGTAAATGAATGAGTGTGACTGAGTCGGCAAAATTAAAATAACTTTTAAAATCAGGAACTTAATATGATCGTTATTGTGGACCCAGATATTGATAAAACACAAGATCAATATCGCCAACTACTCGATTACTTATCTAACCTGCCCAATATCCAGGTCAGGGAACATGAAGAACAAGGTACCCAGCAAAGACTCACTGAATTGTATTTGGTCGGTGACACCGCCTCGTTATCTCTGGATGACATCTGTGCCGTGCCAGGCGTCGCTAAAGTGGTGAGAATCTCCAAAGAATATCGAATTCTCGGTCGGCATAAAAACGACACCCGCGACACACATTTCAACTATAACGGTATTCGATTTGGTCAGGATAACTTACATATATTTGCCGGTCTGTGCGCTGTAGATAATCCTCAACACGTTGAAGCCATGATGAAAGCGTTAAAGGAAAATGGCCAGACCTGTACGCGGATGGGTGCGTACAAACCACGTTCTAATCCGTATTCATTTCAAGGCCATGGTAAGTCGTGCCTGGATTATGTTTTTGATCTCGCGGGCCAATATGACATTAAAGTCATTGCGATGGAAGTAACACACGAAAGCCACATTGATGAAATTAACGCATCACTGGAAAAAACCGACCAACCAACGGGCGTGATGTTACAAATTGGTACACGCAACACACAAAATTTTGAATTACTCAAAGCGATTGGCCGTCAACGTGTATTTCCTGTTTTGTTAAAACGGGGTTTTGGCATTACTCTGGAAGAATCGATTAATGCCGCTGAATATCTCGCCAGTGAGGGCAATCGAAATGTTGTATTTGCGTTACGCGGTATGAAGTCCCATTTCGGCGACCCACACCGCAACATGGTTGACTTCTCTCATGTGCCCGTTGTGAAACGTCTAACACGCATGCCTGTGTGTATTGATCCATCTCACTCGGTTGGCATCCGCACTGATTCGCCTGACTGTATCGAGGATATATTACAAGCGACCGCACAAGGGGTTATCGCAGGTGCCAATATGATTTTAGTTGACTTCCATCCCGCGCCTGAAAAAGCGCTGGTAGACGGACCACAAGCACTGACGATGAAAGAACTACCCTATTTTATTGAGGATGTAATGATAGCGCGAGAAGCATTTGAAAAACGTTTCAATTTGGCAAATGACTTTTATAGAAAATAAATATTTAAGTAATTACTATTTAATTAAATTATGAATAAACCACCAGAAGAAAAAATTGATATATTAAAATTAATGAAGATCCCACCAAATGACAAACAACTGCGTAGTCGTGTCAAATTGTTTGGCAACCTGCTTGGCAACGTTCTTGAAAAGCAAGCGGGTGGCCGGGTATTGTCTTCAGTAGAAATTTTGCGCAAGGGACATATTAATTTACGCAAAAAAGATAACCCTCAAAAACGCAAACGTTTAAATCAAATCGTAAGCCTATTGGATTCCAATACCCTTGATAACGTGGTACGTGCATTTAGCACCTATTTCAGCTTGCTTAATATCGTTGAAGAAGCCTATCAACACCGAATTCGCCGTCGCAGAGTGAGGGCTGGTGGACCATTGTGGCCAGGGTCTTTCGACGCAACACTTAGAGAATTTAAAAGTCAGGGTATTAACGAAGAGCAATTACAACTGCTATTAAATAAACTGACTTATATGCCCGTTTTCACCGCACACCCAACTGAATCAAAAAGACGCACCATTATGGAATTGCTCAGGCGGATTTTTGTGATGGCCGAAGAACTTGACGATCCTCGCGTAAGCAACAGTGGAAAAGATGAGTTAATAGAAAAGCTGGAATCTCAGATACAAACATTGTGGAAAACTGATGAAGTACGACGTGCACGTCCACGGGTAAAAGACGAAATTTCAAACGGCCTGTTTTATTTCAGAGAAAGCCTGTTTGACGCAGTACCCACGACATACAGAAATATGGAAAAAAGTATTAGGCGAATTTACGGCACTAGCGCCGCTTCTCAAAATTCGCTTAAAAACACTTTTCAAAGTTCATTTAAAAACAATGACACCAACAGCGAACAACAGAGCGTTAATTTAACTGTTCCCAGTTTTATGCGTTTCGGTTCCTGGATCGGCGGTGACCGTGACGGCAATCCCAATGTCAAACCTGAAACAACGGTTATGGCAGTTCGCATGCAAGCGCAAGAAATTCTGTTGCAATATTTAAACCGCCTCAGAAACTTGACTCAAGTTCTTACTTACTCAAACTTATTGTGCAACCCATCGGAACAACTACTGTTAAGTCTTGCCAAAAATGAAAAATATACCGCCGCAACTTTCCCCGATAAGCCCGAACGGTTTTCTAATGAACCCTACCGCAGAAAAATTGCCATTATGCGTTACCGCCTGGAACGCAACCTGGTCACAATCAAACATTATTTGAAAAATGACAGCGATGTGACAACACACCCGGACGCATACCCGTCTGAAGAAGAATTCATTCAGGATCTTCACATTATGCGCCACTCACTCATTAGCCACAACGATGAGAGAACGGCCTCCGGCGAACTAACCGACCTGATTCGACTAGCAGAAACCTTTGGTTTCTATCTATTTCATCTTGATATACGTCAAGAATCTGCTGTACACACAAAAACAGTAGCTGATGTATTTTCTCAGTCAAACATAGAATACACATCGTTGTCTGATAGGGAAAAATTGAAGCTGCTAAGTAACTCGATAGAAAATGTGTCTTCAATAAAATTTGATATGAATCAACTTGAGGATCAGGCAAGAGAAACACTGGACGTCTTTCTCGTCATGAAACAAATTCATTAGCAAATAAGCGCTAAAGCATTTGGTAACTACATTATCTCAATGACACATGCAGCAAGCCATGTATTGGAAGTGATGTTTCTCGCTGCATTGTCGGGCCTCGCTGGCCGCAATGACGATGGTTGGTTCTGTGACATTAAGGTCGGTCCGTTGTTTGAAACTATTGAGGACCTTAATCACATCGAACCGGTCATGACCGCACTCTATGACAATAAAACCTATGCCGCATTGTTAAAATCATCAGGCAACGTACAAGAAGTCATGGTTGGCTATTCGGACTCATGTAAGGATGGCGGCATTCTGGCGTCCTCCTGGTCACTTTATGAAGCGCAGAAAAAAATAACCAATCTGACCACGGCACGTGGTATCGAAATACGCTTATTCCATGGCCGAGGCGGTACAATAGGACGGGGTGGCGGCCCTACACACGAAGCCATTCGTTCGCAACCGCCAGGCACTGTTTACGGTGAAATTAAGTTTACTGAACAAGGCGAAGTTTTATCGTCAAAATACAGCAATAGCGAAACATCTGTGTATGAGCTGACGATGGGAATCACCGGTTTATTACAGGCCAGTCAAAATTTAATTACTGCACCCACAAAAGACCGCCTATCCTTTCTTGACGCAATGAGCAAACTTGCGAAAACAGGTGAAAACACCTACCGGGAGTTGACAGATAATACAGCTGGGTTTTTCGATTATTTTTATGAAGCAACGCCGGTAAATGAAATAGGCATGATGAATATCGGCTCTCGCCCCAGCCATCGTAAAAAAGGGGATTATTCAAAAAGCTCGATTCGGGCAATTGCCTGGGTGTTTGGCTGGGCACAATCCCGGCATACGTTACCGGCCTGGTATGGCGTTGGATCAGCACTGGAAGAACTGTGTGAAAACGATTCGGATGGCTTATTGAAGTTACAAAGCATGTACCATACCTGGCCATACTTTCACGCGTTAATCAGTAATATGCAAATGGCCCTATTTAAAGCTGACCTGCGAATAGCAAATCAATATGTTACACTATGCAAAGATAACGATCAGGCAAATCATATTTACGATCTAATTCGAAACGAGCACCTGCGCACTGTCGATCTTGTAAAAAAAATCACCGGCAATTCAACCCTACTCGAAGACAACCCCGCTCTATTACTGTCACTGAGCCGTCGTAATCCTTATCTTGATCCACTCAATGACGTCCAAGTAACACTACTGAAACGATTTCGAGATGACAAGTTGAATGAGGAAGAGAAAAACAACTGGCTTTCACCCTTATTAAGAACAATCAACGCAATTGCAGCGGGCATGCGCAATACTGGATAGCACATCAGCATATAGGTAACAAACGCCATTGCATCAAGTCAACAGTACAGTTACAAGCAGCTTTCACTCATAAGTCCTTGCTAATGGCTGTTATAAATAGTTCTTGCTAATAGTCCGCAAACAGTTATGCGACTTGCATTGGAATGGTGTTTGCTGTGTGAGTAACGCTATTGTTTTCGTCGAGATAAACTAGCGTTGGTTTGAAATTGACGGCCTCATTTTGATTTAGTGTCGCGTATGAACAAATAATTATTCTATCGCCCGGTGTCGCTTTATGTGCAGCAGCACCGTTTACAGAGATGATGCCTGCCCCCGCTTCCGCTTGAATTGCATAAGTGGTAAAACGCTCGCCATTGCTGATATTATATATCTGAATTTGTTCATATTCTTTTATTCCAGCCATAGCCAATAAGCCCGCATCAATGGCACAGGAACCTTCGTATTCCAATTCTGCATGAGTAACACATGCACGGTGTAATTTTGCTTTTAACAAGGTAATAAACATATCTTTTTAATCAACTCGAATTCGTTTACTGTAAATATCTCATTTATATCAACTATCTTTAAATCAACATAATACAGGCGTAAGCAAAACTAAGCAGACATTATAGTATATATGAATCCATCTTGACACCCATGTCTTGCGACTCACCGAATCGCAAGACATTGATATTAAACTAATTTTAACCTATTTCAAAGAAAAAGAAAGATTATCGATCAAACGAGTGCTGCCCAAATAAACAGCCGCAAGCACGACAAATTCCTCGGTAGCCGCATCGGCTGCCGACAAATCGATTGCATTTCGGATACAGAAATACTCAGTCTTTAAATTAGCCTGATCCAGCAAGCACGTCATCGCCGCCTCAATATCGGAATAGCGTTTATCACCAGATAAGATACGTTGCATTGCCGTGGATAAGGAATTAAAAATTAAAGGGGCAAGCTCTCTCTCGTCAGGTTTTAGATATGCATTGCGCGAACTCATGGCCAAGCCATCTGGCTCGCGTACTGTTTCGACGGCTACGATCGTAATAGGCATATTTAAGTCCGATACCATACGCTTTATCACCATGAGCTGTTGAAAATCCTTTTTACCAAATAGTGCAACAGTCGGCTGTACGATATTAAAAAATTTGTTTACAATTGTGGCTACACCACGAAAATGCCCAGGTCGGGAAACGCCACATAACATATCAGACAATGATGGCACTTCAATGAAAGTAGCTGCAGACAGCTTGCCAGAATAAATATCTTCTACTTCAGGTATAAACAATAAATCGATAACATGGTCAGCTAATTTTTCACAATCCAACTCAATCGTTTTTGGGTAAATTAAATAGTCTTCGCTTTCACCAAACTGTAACGGATTAACAAAAATACTCACAACCACTTTATCGGCTATTTTTTTTGCTTTTTCAACCAGCTTCAAATGACCCGCGTGTAAATTACCCATGGTGGGCACAAATGCAATTGTGTGGCCGTCTACAAACCACTGCCGACAAATGGCGCGCACATCCTGACGGTATTTTTGGATGTTCATGAGATAACGGGTTAACCTAACACGTCAATTACTCACTACACCGGTTAATAACAATGTTCTGCCGCCGGATATTCACCCGATTTAACCGCCTGCACATAGTGACTTACCGCGGCCTCAATGCCGCTGGAAGATTCGAGAAAATTTCGATAAAATTTTGGATGATGACCTTTTGAAATACCCAATATATCTTGAAGCACCAATACTTGCGCATCACATCCCGGGCCTGCACCAATACCGATAACAGGAATATCCAACAACGTTGTCACTTTCTCACCCAGTTCCGCAGGCACACATTCAAGTAGCAACATATCCGCGCCTGCGTCTTGCATTGCCTGCGCATCGTCTACAATTTTCTGAGCAGAGCGGTCATCCCGGCCTTGCACGCGGTATCCACCTAATTTATGCACCATTTGCGGCATTAATCCAAGGTGGGCACATACCGGAATACCGTGATCAGCAAGCGTCGACACCCGTTCGACGAATGCAGCGCCCCCTTCCAGTTTTACCATTTGAGCACCGCCCTGTTTCAGGATTTTGCCTGCATTTTTTAACGTTTGCTCAACACTTGCATAACTCATGAATGGCATATCAGCCATAATAAACGCGTTGCTGCTGCCACGCCTGACATTAGCCGAGTGATAAATCATGTCCT
Source organism: uncultured Gammaproteobacteria bacterium (assembly GCA_964632225.1). Lineage (GTDB taxonomy): Bacteria > Pseudomonadota > Gammaproteobacteria > SG8-11 > SG8-11 > JAADIM01. The sequence goes on from CAZWBV010000029.1 coordinate 7,130, forward strand.
TTAAGCTGACAGGCAATGTTGAATCGTACCCTTGGATGACCATGCCAAGTGAATCACCCACCAGAAAAATATCAACACCGGCAGTTTCCAGTACGCTTGCGAAGCTCGAATCATAGACCGTCAGGCACGTTATTTTCTCACCTGAGCGCTTCAATTTTTTTAGCGTATTTAATGTTATCGCTTGCTTACTCATAATATTTTACCTTCTAAAGCACAATCGGCATGGGATTAAAATAATGTCGACCACTGCGAATCGAACCTATTTGTTTTAACAATTCACTATAATCACACTGATTATTAACCAAATCAATTTCTGAGGCATTAATAATAAGCAAGGGCGCATCATCATAGTTATAAAAAAATTTGGCGTACGCATCTGTGATACGTTGCAAATAGTCAGACTTAATATATTGCTCTGACCGCAAACCACGTTTTTTAATACGTACCTGCAACACGTCTGCTGGTGCTTGTAGATAGACAACCAAATCGGGCACTGGCACATCTAATGTCAGCGACGCATAAATTTGATCATAAAGATCAAGCTCATCCCGATCCAATGTAAGTTCAGCAAACAAACGATCTTTTTTCATTATGAAATCGGCAGCACGCATCGGTTTAAACATATCACCCTGTCGCAGCGCCTGCATTTGCCTTGCTCTTTGAAAAAGAAAAAATAACTGTGTCGGCAACGCCGCCGTTTTACCGTGGCGATAAAATCGCTCAAGAAACGGATTTTCCTCAGCGCCTTCGAGTAATAGTTCCCCAGCAAATGTTTCGGCTAATCGCTTTGCCAAACTTGTTTTGCCAACCCCAATAGGGCCTTCAACCGCTATCAGGGAGAATGTGTTCGCACTACTCATTTTTTAGCCAAGGCTCCTGGAAAATCCTTCCTTCATTGTGCGAAACATCACTATTTCAACGACATTTCACCGGGACGCGCTATATATACTCCAGATATACTCCAGGCTATTTTACTTCAAATAAATAGAATGTTAAAACCTAAAGTGGATTAGGCAATAGGGGCTATTTCAACCAATTGATGGGATTTACATTTTTTGATCAAATCCGACAGATATCCTAACCCTGGTATGGATATGTCGGGGGCGATATCCGCTAGTGGGACGAGGACAAAATCTCGCTCGCCTATTCCTGGATGCGGAATAATTAAATCGTCTGTGTTTATTATCTGATCTTCATATAAAAGAAGATCCAGATCCAAAGTTCGAGGCCCCCAACGTTGTTTGCCTATGACTCTGTCGTGTTTTTTTTCAATTTCTTTTAATGCGCCAAGCAAACTCGACGGACTTAATTGCGTCTCTACTAAAATGACGGCATTTATATAGTCATCTTGTTGAATATGGTCTCCCGTATCCATTGGCAAGCTTCTGTAAATTTTCGAGCGCGCTAATAAATTGCTTTGTTGTAACAGCGCCAATTCATTAATAGCCGAACAAACCTGCTTAAGCGGGTTTTTCATGTTGCTACCTAAGGCAATATATGACTGCTTCACAAAGTGATTGTTAACCTTTAACTAACGGATTTCTTAACAAGTTTATGACTATCAGCAGTACTACTGATTTTTTTTCTCCGCCGACGCTTTTGTTTCTGCGTCGATTTCGTTGTATTCCTCAACGATCTTATCATCGTGTATTTTATTTCTTCGTCTACCATCTGAAATTTAGTCCACCAATCACATAATTCTTTTAACTCTTCACCCGCCTCTTCGCGTAACAATAAGAAATCATATGCCGCTCTAAAACGAGGATGATCCACGGTTCTGAATGCACGCTTCCCTTTACGGTTTTCGAGGCGTAATTGCATAACCCAAACATCACGCACTTGTGTGGTAATACGACGAGGAACAGAGATATTTGACAATTGATTTTCTATGGTTTTTCTACATGCGCCTTGAAAAGCATCAAATGGGCTACGACCCACTGAAACATTATGTTGATAGTGGCTCTGTAAATTGTTCCAGAGAATGACAGCAAAAAGAAATGCGGGCACGACCGGCTTGCCATCCGCAACGCGTTTATCCGTATTTTCCAAGCCCTTGCGCAACATTGCAAGAGGGGTATTTGTCTCTTTTTTCTGAAAAATACGGTTTAAGTCAGGAAATAACTGTTCAAACAACCCGTAATTGCATAATAATTGAAATGTTGCAACAGCGTGACCAGCCAAAAACAACTTTAGTACTTCTTCATATAATCTCGAAGACGACACAGCGTGCAGCAATGTGATCATTTCGTGTATGGCTGCATCCGTTTTCTCTTCGATATCAAAACCAAGCTTGGCTGCCAATCGCACTGCACGTAACATACGAACGGGATCTTCTCGAAATCGTACTTTCGGATCACCGATCATTCGAAAACTGCCGCGCGCCAAATCTTTCAGACCACCGGTATAATCAAGCACGGAAAAATCACTGATATTGTAATACAGTGCGTTAACACTAAAATCGCGCCGCCATGCATCTTCCTCAATGGTACCAAATATATTATCGCGCAGGATCATACCCTCCTGGTTATGATGCACGTTTGATTGATTTTCGTCATGACTCGCGCGAAATGTAGCGACTTCAATAACGTCTTGGCCAAAATGCACATGCGCAAGACGAAATCGCCGCCCAATAAGGCGACAATTTCCAAACAATTGTCTTATTTCTTCCGGTTGTGCGTTAGTTACAATATCAAAATCTTTTGGATGCTTCCCCAACAATAAATCACGTACACCGCCGCCCACAAGATAGGCATCATAATCTGCATTATTGAGCCGGTATAAAACTTTTAAGGCATTTTCGCTGATATTGTCGCGTGAAATAACATGCTCACTGCGTGGGAGTATTACCGGGGTATCTATTTGTCCATTCCTTTTTTTTGCTGATATTGTTTGCTGATATTGTTTGCTGATATTGTTTGCTGATAGAAAATGTTGCTGGTAATGGGTAAAACTAACGAGTATCCAATAAAATGAGTTTAAAACATACATTACCCTTACAGAAGTTGCACGACATTTTTACCATACTATAGTTGTAGTCAGCAAGTGGTCACGTATAATAATCGGTTCTAGCGTTGTTAGAACATTGGTTGCTAAAACATTGCGTTGTTAAAACGTTGTTAAAACATTGTTAAAATCGCTCCCTTCGTCTAGTGGCCCAGGACACCGCCCTCTCACGGCGGGAACAGGGGTTCGAGTCCCCTAGGGAGCACCAATCATGAGGACACGGAGATAATCAAAAAACGAAATAGCTGACGCTTATAGCAAGTGCATAACAACTGAATGACAACAGCCGCAAAAAAACTACCAGCCAAATCGAAGTAAATCACCTGGCTCAAGCGTCACTTTATCTGTCTCCAGTTCACCTATCGAAAATAACGGTTGTATTTTTTTTACCGTCACCGTTGCCACTGGTTTTTCCGGAAAACCAAGTACACCGCTATTCGCCACCTTAAACAACGGCGAACTACCCACTTTATAAGCCAACAACATATCACCAACATGCACTAAAGATATCGCGCCCGCATCGAAATAAACCTGCTTTCCTTCACTGCGTACCACGCGCATTGTCACCGGCAACCTAAATATCGCCGATTGAATAGTCGCAATTTGCCTGGACACCACGGTATTTATTGCTTTTCCGTAGTCAGTGCTAAAAAACGCCCGCGACCCAAATAACGTATCACTGTCGTTTAAGCCAGCACTATTTACATTGTTATTAACGGCGGTACGCGATAATAAAACCCCCGTTAATCCATCAAAAACCTGTAACTCAAGTGACAACGACCTGGACTCACCGATCAAATGATCCACTACCGTCATATCACGAATAACCCCTGAGACAACAAACTGCACACCTAGCATTGTCGCTAAATTAACAATCGTCTCTTTCTCTGGATGCCCTGCATCGTAGTGTGCTCTGTTTGCTTCGCTATTTAGCAAATAGTGCGTGGCGTCAACGCCTATAATTCCACCGCCTTGTTCTATCCTGCGCAATAAATACCGAGGATATTCAATCTCAATACCGGGTAAATCCTGAATTTCGCGTCTGTCAACGACATGAAATTGAAGCACGGCCAATTTGCGACGGTATCCTTTTGTAGCAGTGGACGCCTGCCCGGTATTTTCCGGGACCGTGACGCGTATCAATACATGAATGACATTGTCATTACGCCACTCATCTACCACCACAATGTTACTTACTCTACCCGTTGCCCTTATTTTGGTGCTGTCCATAATCATCACGTTTGCAGACACAATTGATGCAGTTGATACCCGTGCAGAAGTTTGTAACACAGCGAGCCTAATCGCATTTTGAATGGCCTGTAAGCGTGCCTTATTAACAGCACCATCGGTAATCACCGCGCTGCCCTCCACCTCCACCGATTTCGCACAAACTGGCTGCAATGACGAAATTATCGCAAACAATATAATGAAAAACGATAGAGCTTGACTTTTCATGAGTGATTTTTCATAAATAGCTTATTTATTCACTGTAATAAAAGCTGGATGGCGCTAATCCATCCGAATAAACAATCGGCGCCAACCCGTCGTTTGCAGCAAATGCGCTAGCAGGGGTGTCACAACCCGCGTTTTGAGAAAGCCGGTTAGAAAGCACATAACTCAGGAAATTTTGATCAATGACTGTTGAAACCACCGTTTCATAATTACCATCATCCCGTTTGGTTACACTTTCAACGACGGCACCCCGCACATACGAGTTCAAAAATACTCGGTAATGATCGCCTTGAATGGCCATATCGCCCAAGGTCGTGCCACCCCATATATGTATGCCATTTATCGTTTCCGCTAATGCACGATATGCATCAATTTTTGAAGCACGCATTGCCATTAAATCGCGTTGATATTGAGGATAATATTTTTTCGGAGGCGCGCCGTATCCACTGCTTTTAATACGGGTTGTTTTTGTTTTTTTGTCGCTGTTTTCAGCCCCCAAATAAAACCGAACAGACTGTGTTGCAGGCCGCTCGCATTTTTCATTTTCGTGCACAACAGTTTTTGCTGAAACGACTGTATTCGTTCTGTTATTTTTTGTCCTCATCGAACAAGCTGATGCCAGCAGTACAACGCAAACAATTAACACTATTAGTAGTGGAATTTTATTCATTTAGTCGCGCCTAAGCCTGTATTCGTGGTTTTGTGCACAATCAGTATCGGCAAACGGAACCTCGGCTTGAATGGGATTTTGTGTATGCAAAGAAAGTTTAACCTAAATATTATGCAGACTTGACCGTTAACACACAGGAACCTTTGCTTCTCTGGATATATCGATGTTTCAAACAACAACGTGTCAGAAAAAAAATGGGTATAAGCAACGTTTTTCTGATCGTATTACTTTCGCTTATCTACTGACGATTGCATTTTTTATTTTCACAAGCGACTCATTCGCAGAAATAAAAATTAACAGTTGTTATAGTGAGCTAAGTCTGGAAAACCCGAATAACAAGCTTGATGCACTTTACATATTCATTGACCAAACAACTTACCTGACCAAAGCAATGAAAAATAACATTACCCGTTTAATTGCCGATTGGGGTAAAAACGGTGATCGGGTAAAAATACTTCGCTTCTCAGCAAACGTTAAAGGTCAATTTACAGAATTGATGTTCAATGAAACGGTAGACGCCATCCCTTCTCAGGAATATCTTTTTCATTTAAGAACAAAAGATAATAAAAATTTACTGGAATGTTTGCAAAGAAAATCAGCGCAATTCAAAATGCTGTTCAAAAAAACCTTAACCCACACCTTGGAAATGACGCAGCATACGTTACCAAAAACTGATTTGCTGTACTCTTTGAAACTTTTGGCCAACAAAACGATGCAGCAAAAAGACGAACACCGGCAAACTGTATTAATAATTACCGATGGCCTTGAAAACAGTGATTACTTACGTTTTCACGGGAAGGACACTGTTAAAAAAATAAAGCTAAAAAGAAGCCTCAAAAAATTGAAAAAACACAAGCTCATCGCCAATTGGAACAATGCTGATATTTATATGTATGGCCTCGGACACATAAGTAATACAAATGCCTATATAAAACCAAAACTAATTGAACCGCTTAAACATTTCTGGCAAGTTTATTTTAACAAAGGTAATGGCAACGTAAAACAACTCGGTACACCTGAGATACTGTTGTCAACAATCAAGGTACAGGCAACATTTTAGACTATAACTAGTTATAGAACTACAGTCAGTCTGGCCAACCGATTGTTTATCCATTTTCGATTATTTCTCGTTAAATGATATTGAGGAGATTCCATGAAACCAGACCAAAGAAGACTCGCAAGCTTGTTTGCCCTGGGACTGATAGCGCCGCTCACTGCATCTGCAACCAACGGTTATTTTTCCCACGGCTATGGAACGAAAAATAAAGGATTGGCAGGCAGTGGTGTTGCCTTTTCACAAGATGCAATGGCGGCTGCAACTAACCCGGCAGGCATGGTGAATGTAGGAGAACGTGTTGACATCGGCGCGGCTATTTTTAGTCCCAGTTCTCGCGGTTATTCTACAACAGGCGGAACGGCAACAGCGGATGGAACTCCTTGCCCACCGCCCGGGGGTTGTCCCTTCACTCTCGGTGGTACATCAACGGGCGTGGCAAACCAATCCATCGACAGCGATAATGATTTCTTTCTCATCCCGCATATCGGACTCAATTGGATGCTTAATTCGGAAAGTTCCATTGGTGTCAGTATTTATGGCAATGGTGGCATGAACACCGAATATAAAGGTGGGCAGGCCTCATTTCAAGGGCCCACGGGCACCAGTTTCACTGGAGCGGGTACATTTGGTGGAGGCGCTGCGGGCGGTAATGGTGATGCAGGTGTTAATTTGACGCAGCTATTTATTAATACCACCTATGCAAGAAAAATAACGAATAGCGCATCTTGGGGGATCAGTGCGATTGCTGTTTACCAAACATTTAATGCCAAAGGTTTGGGAAATTTTGCCGGTTTTTCTTCCAACCCGTTAAGCTTGTCAAATAAGGGTACCGATACATCCACTGGTTTTGGGCTTAAGTTAGGCGTCCAAGCTGAAGTGTCTAGTGGTCTTATCCTTGCCGCATCTTACCAATCTGAAATGAATATGAGTGAATTTGACGACTACGCGGGCTTATTCGCCGAACAAGGTGACTTTGATATTCCATCAACATACACAGTTGGCCTGGCCTGGAACACCTCGCCTAAAACAACGCTTACCGCAGATATACAGACTATTAACTATGGCAATATTGCCGCTATCGCCAATCCGATAAGCCGCCTTACAGATGGAAGTTGTGTAGCCGGCCCCACAGGGGGTACTGGCACGGGATGCCTGGGCGCGTCAAACGGCGCCGGTTTTGGCTGGGAAGACATTACGGTCATTAAACTGGGTTACCAATGGGAACACAGCACTGACTGGACCTGGCGCGTCGGCATAAGTAACGGTGATCAACCAATCCCGAAATCTGAAACCTTGTTTAATATCCTAGCTCCGGCTGTAATCGAAACCCATATTACCGGTGGATTCACTACACAACTGGCTAACAGTGAATTGAGTGCCGCTCTTATGTATGCGCCTAACAGTTCGGTGACAGGCATCAATACGTTTGATGGTGCCCAACAAATCGAAATCGAAATGACACAATGGGAATTTGAATTAAGCTGGTCAATGGCTCTCTAGTTAGGTATAACTAAGCCCACATAAAAAACTAAAAGCAAACAAAAAAAGGCATGTTTTCGCTACAAAACATGCCCTTTTTACTTTATTCTTGTTGTTGTAAATTTATGAAACGCTATACAAACAGATTTACATCCGATTGACCAGCGAACTCAAAAAACATCGCCGCACCACCGTACTCAATGCCATCAATGAAATCTGATGTGTTCATATCAAATAGATCAACGGTCATCTGACAACCAATCATTTTCACATCGGCTTCCAGACAAAGGCTTCTCAATTCTGCGACACTGGCGACACCTTTGGATTTCATTTTGTTTTTCATCATCATCGTCATCATGGCTTCCATACCAGGCAAAGCGGTAATCACATTGGGCATCCACTTATCCATACCCATTGGCATAGGCATACCAGGATTACCTAACGGACTGACCTTAAGCCCCAGATTTTTTTTCAATAACTGAAGTCCATAGAAAGTAAAAAAAATCTGTACTTCATAACCTAACGCAGCTGCAGTCGACGCCAAAATAAAGGGCGGATAAGCCCAATCGAGTGTCCCCTTTGTGGCAATAATCGCTAACTTTTTATCAGACATGAAACACCTATTTAAATATTACGCCTTCAAATAT
>CAZWBV010000030.1:0-977 GCA_964632225.1 uncultured Gammaproteobacteria bacterium
CGTTTGCTTCAGGTGTTATTTGACCTGCAGGCATCGGGCAGACACAGAGCCGTATTCCCGCTATTTGAAATCGTGATGAAGCGCACTCAAGATAAGAAACGTAAAAGAGAAATTCTCTATTGGATGGCTGATTCAATGAAAGTGCTTGAGGAACACGCGGAGGCGGCTGACTATTATCTCAAGTCGGCAGGTTTGACCGCCTCGAAAAACATGGACCTGTGGGCATAAAGTGCCCGTTTTCAGGCGGGTGAAGCGTTAGCAAAAGCAGGGCTGGTTATTGACGCGAAACACGTATTAAACGGCTTGCTCGGCGTCACAAAAGACCCCGGACGTCGGGCGCTGCTCGAGCGTCAAATTAACCAGTTGACAGCCACGGGAAAGTTGTAACCATATGTTTATTAAAGAGAATAAATGAGGTTATTGATGTGCAATAAAGTGGTTTTAGTGATTGTTCTTAGGATAATCTTAAGATGATATGTTAAGAAATTGTTGTAATTGCATCCACGTGCTAGACTATAAGACCATCGGTGTTATCGATATTGTCGATGCAGATATTGTCGATGCAGATATGGGATATAGAAAGAAATAGAAGAAGCAAGTGCCGAGGGAAAACGGTTTTACTGTGCGGATTCTTATTTCAACAGACTCTTGTTTTTGCGGTAATGATGTTCCTGATGAGTGTCATGGAATGGCGATTTTGGGTACCAGAGTTAAAAATAATATGCTGTTAAGCATAGAATTTCTAGATCCGCTAACTCATTCCATCGTCATATCTGACACAGTTAAAACCGAGTACAAGAAGAGTGGGGGACCTTATAAAGTTAAGGCATGACTAAATCATGAATAGGGATGGTAATAGGACATGAATGATAGAAAAACTATGGATAGTGACCCAATAGACAGCGACCGTATGGAGAATCACCAAAATTCTACCAACGATCTTTCTAACGATGTAAAAAGTAACAATGCAATAAGTA
>CAZWBV010000030.1:987-3254 GCA_964632225.1 uncultured Gammaproteobacteria bacterium
CGCCTGATCGTCAATCGATCGACACATTTCTTGATGCCTTATGGGCTGAGCGTGGATTAAGTGAAAATACCATGTCAGCTTATCGTACCGATCTAAGTGGATTTGCAAAGTGGCAGAAGTTGAATAACAGTACCTTAACGTTACTTACCGCTAATCGCGAAAATTTACTTGCCTATCTCGCTTACCGCGTCAAAGAGGGCGCAAAACCTCGTTCAACTGCAAGGCTGCTATCCAGCATGCGACGTTTTTACCAGTATTTAGTGCGTGAAGAAAAATTGTCAGAAGACCCAAGTTCCCGAATAGATGCACCAAAGCTCGGTCGATCCTTACCTAAATCGTTGAGTGAAGTGGAAGTTGAAGCCTTATTGAAATCGCCTGATACCACTCAAGTTTTGGGATTACGCGACAAGACGATGTTGGAAATGTTGTATGCAAGCGGATTGCGCGTGTCTGAATTAATAACACTGCAACTATCTATGGTGAATTTGCGTCAGGGCGTGGTACGTATTATAGGTAAGGGCGATAAGGAAAGGCTGGTGCCGTTGGGTGAAGAATCGATTCAATGGCTGGAACGTTACTTAGAACGTTCTCGACCACAACTAATAAAAAACAAACCCAGCGATTACCTTTTTACAACACGGCGTGGCGGCTCAATGACGCGCCAGGCGTTTTGGTATATTATTAAACGTTATGCCTGCACCGCCAAAATTGAACAGGGTCTTTCCCCTCATACTCTGCGGCATTCCTTTGCAACGCATTTATTAAATAACGGGGCGGATCTTCGTGTTGTGCAAATGTTGCTAGGTCACAGTGATTTGTCTACCACACAAATTTATACTCATGTCGCAACGGAAAGGCTAAAAGAAGTACACAAAACACATCATCCTAGGGGATAACGTGCGACTCACTTTTGTTAATGAAGATCGTTAAGGAAGATATAAAACAAATAATATCATGGAGTTACGATAGCGACTGAAGTAGCAATATCAGGATAAATTCCGGTTTTAACTAACCTGCTCGGTATTTTCTTTTCGCTGGGATGGAACCTTTGCGGCGAAATTAAATCCATATATTAAACTGATGGAGTACCGTGCTACCTTTCCTCGGTATTTTAATAATGTGCTACATTCAGCCGATAAGTAGTAATAGCGGCGCGACTTGTGCGCATTTTCAATTCGATAACGTTTGATTTACGCCATTTACGAGGCTTTACATGAGACTTTACATGAAAAGAATAAGTTGTTTACTTTTCCTTGGCTTTTTGCTGCAAACAAGTGTCTTAGCGGAAGAGGGGGAAGGGGTTAAAGGTAGTGAATCAGGCGTTAACGATGCTGCAGTGAAGGCAGTCATTAAAAGAATCTTGCCCTCGAAGGCACCTGACAGTATTACCCTCAGCCCTGTATCTGGCCTCTATGAAGTCGTCGTGGGTGCAAAAGTGCTTTATGTATCCAGTGATGGTAACTTTCTGTTAGAAGGGGATCTCTTTGATCTCAAAAATATGAAAAATTTAACTGAATCAAAAAGAACAGTGGGTCGATTGAAAGCCATTAGTGGGATTGATGAAAGCAGCATGATTGTTTTCAAACCTGAAAAAGTAAAAAATAGAATTACCGTTTTTACCGATATTGATTGTGGTTACTGTAGGAAAATGCACAGGGAAATGGATGATTATATGGATGAAGGGATAGAAATTCGTTATTTGGCTTATCCGCGTTCTGGCGTTGCTACGCCTTCTTATTTTAAAGCCGTCGGTGTCTGGTGTGCGGACGATAAAAAGCAAGCGATGACTGATGCCAAAAATGGCGCTAAAGTGCCAGAAGGCAATTGTGATAACCCGGTAAAATCTCATATGGCCGTTGCCGAAGTAGTCGGTGTTTCGGGAACGCCAACGCTGGTATTTGATGACGGACAGGTTGTACCAGGTTATTTACCCGCGAAGAGATTAAGTGCATTTTTCGAATCCAGAAAGAAAAAATAAACAGACACAATTCCTCCGTCTCAGAATTAATCAGAGAGTCCTGGATATCTAAACTCATAGATAAATCTGGGTCCGGTAAATAAAATCAAGGGTATGATTTTTTTATCGGGCCATATTTGACTAATCCCGTTGTGGTACGACGCCATCTGCTTTGTATACCGTTGTGCAAATTCGCCAGCAAACTCAGTTGTCAGCCCACGGTGCGTTTTGTAGTCAACGATGTAAACGTCTTTTTCGTCAATGACCAATCGATCTATCACGCCATTGATTACAGTGCGATGAGACTGGT
>CAZWBV010000030.1:3264-6549 GCA_964632225.1 uncultured Gammaproteobacteria bacterium
GTATGTAATGGGTACTTCGTTGTACGCAGCTATAAACTGTGACGCCTCAAAAAGATAAGAAAAAGCGGTATCTGTGTATACCGCAAGTGCTTCACTATAATACTGGTTTAATAAGTCATCGTTGGGTGAAAGTGTGTATTCACGGGCCACCGTGCTCAGCGCCGCGTTGTTGAGTGATTCGTTTTTTTTATAATTGTTATAATCATTGTTGTTGCTGAGTAATTCGAGTATGCGATGAATAATGATACCCCTGAGTTTTGCATCATCACTTTTTTGCGCGCCCGCTCGCTTCTGCGTGTTGTTCGCCTGGCTTGGTGTTTCCGTTATATTTGAAGTGCTAACTAAATTGTTAGAGAAATTGTTAGAGAACGGCGTATTGAGGCGAGAATCAATTTCATCAGGTAGGGGTTCTTGCTTGTTGAATTCATGGTCTAATTCATGGCCGATGGATGATGGCATTTTTCCGAATTCCATGACGGTGTATTCATTCGGTTCTGTTTGATTATTAGGCTTATTATTTAATTTAAGTTGTTGTTTGATGAGTTCAAACCAACCTGGTTTTGAATTTCTTTTTGACGCGCAGCCGCTAATGAAAAGCAATTGCCTGGCGCGCGTCATTGCAACATAAAGAAGGTTAGCATTTTCCCTGTCTTCTGCGAGTAAGTGTTGGTTGAGTTTGTTTTTGGTCACCGGATCGTGCTTTTCTTTAGGCCCCATAAGGAAAAAATATTCCGGTCGTATCGATTCAGGCGGCCATTCGACGAGCGCTTGGTAGGCAGATTTTTGTGTTTTCACACTCTCAGCATCCGCTATAAAAACAGCAGGGGCTTCCAGGCCTTTCGACGCATGAATCGTTAAAATACGCACGCAATCATTTTCGATATTTATTAGCCCTTCATCTGGCGCATCCTGTTCGTTTGCTTTGGCATATTGCAGACGTGCAAGAAAATAACTTAGACTCGGATAGCGGCCACTGTCAACTTCCAGCGCGAGTTCGATAAATCGAGTTAAATTTGCACGTACACGCAGTCCTAAATGGGGTGGAAATGCAGACTCAAAGCGAGCGATAAGATTGCCTTGCGTATAGATTTTATCGAGTAAATCGTGTACTGGTAATTGCCCCACCTGCGATCGCCAATGCGTAAGCCAATGACTTGCACGAGAGAGTGGGTGTTCGCGAGGTAAATTTGTAACCACAGAATGTAGGCGGTCGTACCAACTCGGATCAGAATGCGTTGCGGCAAGGCGCATGAGATCATCATCTGAGCAATTAAACAACGGACACTTCAGCGTTGTTGCGAGAGACAGATTGTTATACGGCGCGACCAGCGTGTCCAATAAGGCAATCACGTCTCGTACTTCAAGGCAGTCCAGCAATGTGCCGCGATTGATACCCAAATAGGGAACATGTTTGACACGCAATGCGGCTTCGATATCTTTAATATGTGTGCGTGTTTGCACCAGAATAAGTACATCACTGTAACGAATATATTGGTGTTTACTTTCTTTTGTAATGATTGTTTTTTCATTTATAAGTGTGTTAATTCTATCTGCTATCAATAAACCTTCGCGATAATAACGCGTATCCTTTGTATTTAATCTGGCTTGTTCCAGTGGATTACGAAATCCCTTTACTGTCGACTTTATTGTCAATAAGGGGGCGGATGAAGATTCCGTTGGCGGTGTGTCTTCTATTAGCGGCAATAATTCCGCACGTCCCCACAGGTCGACTAGCGTCGTCGAATGGGGATGAAATGAACCTAAGTTTTCATGTAGTGGGCCATCAGCAAAAACTGCATTGACGAAATTCATTATCGCGGGCGAAGAGCGTCTGGATTGGTTTTGTGGGAAGGACTTGGCTTCCAGGTGTTGTGATAGCCATTGTGTGGCGGTGTTAAACAGGCGTGGCTCTGCTCGCCTGAATCGATATATGGATTGTTTTTCATCGCCAACGAGAAAAACACTGCGTTGACGATCATTGTTGCCTGCGCTCATTTCCACAAGTAACGGGAGAATTAGTTGCCATTGTGTCGGATTGGTGTCCTGAAATTCATCAATGAGTATGTGTTCTATACGTTGGTCTAATTTATACTGAATCCAGTGTGCATTTTGGTTGTCACTTAGTAATAAATATGTTTTCCATTCAAGATCGGTGAAATCCAGTAAGCGTTGTTCTTCTTTAATGTGTTGATAAATATTGATTAATCTGTTTCCTGCGAAATACCAGGCAGAATTTATTGCCAGCGTTTCTCGTAGTGCGAGTTGATCAACGCACGCGAGTATTTTTTCGGATAAATTAATATGTAGATTAATGAAGCGTTCTGATTGATTGACGCCCATTTTTTTTTCTAACGTGGCAGATATTTTTCGAACTCGGGGTTGGTTTTTTTCTGTCAAGAAAACTGATTTTATTGCATGAAAATTATCGTTTGTAAAACCAGTTTTATTTATATTATTTTCAATTGACAGGCTATGTTTTTCATTGGATTTTGTGGGATGTAACCTTAATAATTCAGCGAATTCTTCAAGAAAAGTAACGGAGACATCATGAAAATATTTAAGCGGGTTTTCATCCGCTACGATAGAAAATTGTTTGGTTAATTCATCAATAGAAAATTGCACGCAATCCGCTTTGTTTCGAGTGTAGGCCCACCAATCACTGCGGTGAATTAGAAATTCAGATAATGCAGTATGCGTGTTGCCCAAACCATTCAAATAATCAAATAATGTTTCTAGTGCGTTTGCAATGTCACCTTCCGGGTTGTGCGTAGCCTCGGTAAAAAGAGCATCAATCGCGTCTTGTTGAGTTTCGGCTATTTGTTCGAGCAAAACAAACCCGGGGGGGATGTCAGCTTCCAATGGAAATTTTCGTAATATGTCCTGGCAAAACGAATGGAACGTACTGGTCTTTACGGGATGCGGGCTTCGCAATAGGTTTTCGTATAGATGCCGCGCTAAGCGGACTGCTTCATTAGTCGGCTCGACACTCATAGATAAAAGTAACTTTTTAAGTGTCGTTTCATCGCATTGTGCAAACTCAAAAAGTCGCAGTGATAAACGGACTTGCATTTCAGCCGCTGCTTTTCGCGTGAAAGTAATCGCAAGAATATTTTCGGCTAATACACCTTTTAATAGTAGGCGAATAATGCGTGTTACCAATAACCATGTTTTGCCAGTGCCGGCTGAGGCGGCCACAGTAGCATTAATTTCTGGCGAACTTGCAGTTAGGGGTGTAGACATTTATCAAAAACATTAATTAGGTTAAAAATTAAATAGTTATTTCTA
>CAZWBV010000030.1:6559-15214 GCA_964632225.1 uncultured Gammaproteobacteria bacterium
AAAAAATTATCTTAAGAGAACTTAAGATAAGTTGATAAAATATTTATTGTGTTGCATTACTTTTTATTCTTGTCGTGTAAAACATGTATTTAGAATACATTGAACACGACGGTTTTTCCAAAAAGAACTTGCCTTCAAAATTTAATCTGGTATTATTTATTACTGAACCTAAAGCTCCGACTTACATGGAGGTTCGCTAGGGAAAAGCCCAGTGTATGTAGTCGCTGGAGGTCATTCAGATAGGGATAATCTGATATGGAACGGGCGGCCCACGGGCCGCCTCCATATTTTTGACCAAGGGTTTTTGTCCGATAGTTTGTTTGCAAGCCATCTTTCATTTCAACACACCGTGTTTTTTCAATCACTGTTTTATCAATAACCCTATACACCTTTTTATACACCTTTTTATACACCTTTCTTATACACCTTTCTTATACACTTTGTTACGTAGCTTGATTTTCGGTTCGTTGTTTTTCAACATTGTTTTCCCGCGTTGTTTTCCCACACTGTTTTTCTACACACGCCTTCCATTGTGCATCGACTGCACGTCAGTTCGTCACCCCAAGCTGGTGCAGGGGCGCCTTGTAACAAGTTATTCATTAATAAGGTGAGTCGCTCGCCGAGTTCCTTTTTAATTGTTAGTAAATGCTCAGATTGTAAACTCGCTTTGGTGATCGACTTATTGTTATCCAAATAGAGATACTCAACCCGTTCGATTGTTTTTTGAGGATCGTTTTCTGTTAGTTGGTCAGCTAACAGCGCATAAAACGGCAACTGGATGGTTTCCCCACTATCGATATCGTCTTGTCGGGCGGGCACGCCGGTTTTATAGTCAATGATAGCCAGGGTGTGCTGGCGATGATCAACGCGGTCCAATCGGCCATTTAATGAGATACCCGGTGAATAGTCTTTATACGTTTGTTTCAACTCAACCTGTTCTACATGCCAGGTTTGCGCACGCTCAATTTGCCAATCGATATATGCTGGAATTATGCCCTGCCATTTTTTTAGCCAGCCACGATGTTGAAAATTATCCTCCAGGTCATTTGCAAATACGGCACCGGCAATTTTTTCCAGTAACTCGATTGCTTCAAGGCGTGTCGATGTGTCAAACCTATTCTCAAAAGGGCCTGGTAGGGCAGGTACATTTCCGTGGAACGCATGCAGGCATAGATGAACCCGGTGACCATAATCACTTTTTTGCAATGCTTCACGAATTTCCTCGCTGGGCGTGAGTTTCAGGCACTGCTTTGCAAAATATTGATAAGGACAGTCAATTAATTGTTGGTGTGTACTGGCGGAAACACGGCTTGGTAACAGTTGAGGGTGTACTATCACCCGGGGTTGGTCAACAGGCTTGGGTAATTCGTTGCTATCACACAACATCACATGTGCATCTTTATTATGAATCAGTTTATTAAGTGTAGGGCTTGCTAATTTTTCGTTATATGCGAGCAGGTGAAAAGCCTGTATTAAATCAATCCAGGGGCTGGCGATGACATCTTCATTTTCATTTTGCTGTCTATAGGTCAGTAAAATGTCTGGCGCGGATTCCAGTAGACGCCGGAAATGGTATTGCAGCAGGGATTGTTGTTTTGTTGACGTATCCAGTCCCAGTTCTTTTCGTACCGCATCATTAAAGAAGGGTGACTGGTTTGCAGCGCCGGGTAAGAATGCCCGTTCGACTGCGCCCAGTATGAGGCCATCAAAAAAATGTAGATTACTTTGAGTCATGCCCATCAGTAAAACAGGCGAGTCATAGTTTGTTGGTTGGAAGTTATTGTGTTCAAGCGCACGCCCTAACCAGGTGCGAAATCCCAACCAATCTAATTGGATATCGTGAGTTTTTGCCGCGAGTTGCATTTTTTCCAATTCCTCAAGGATTCGCTCACCTGCGCTGTCACCTTCAAATGAATTCAATATGCCAAGTAACTCAAGGCTTTTGGTTAATGACGATAGTAAATGACTTGTTGGGTACGTGTTTTTCGAGAACGTGTTTCCTGAAAATAATGCTTGCAGTGGTGCAGCGGCTTTTTCCAGTTGATCAAGCAATAAAAAAATAGATTCATAGGTATCATGGAAGTGCTCGGGTAGTCTTTTTTTTCGATATTGAGCGTGTTGCCGGTACCGTTGTAAGCCCCTGGGAATATTTTCATGTAAAATTATATCGTTTTCCAATCTGAAAACAGCGCGTAATCGTTCATCGTTATCCCAGTCTGGAAAAATATGCGGTGATTTCAAAATGTCTAATAAAGGCTCATGTGCAAAATCATCTTCAATGACTTGTAACCAACGCTCTAGCACAGATGCTGCGCTTGACGTGGACAGCGCCCAACCAGAATAATCATTAATGGCAATATTTGCTCTTTCAAGTAATGCACGCACCCGGCGAGCAAGCCGCCTGTTTTCAGTGACAATGCCGATATTTTTTTTACCTCCCAGTAGCCAGCATCTAACCTGAAGGTCGATGGCGATCGCCTCATCCTCAGAATTATTTGCGGTAAAGACGGCTAATCGTTCTTTTAAAGGACTTTGAGTATGTCGGCGGGAAAATGTTGCTGCGCGGTTTTTAAGTGTCTGTCGATTTTTATTGTTTTTAGTATCGGTAAATATTGTATTTATGCATTCGATATAGGGCGTCGAAGATCCCCTTTTTTGATCTGCAGGCGAGGCTGATGTTAGCTGATTTTCCGCGACCGGGTTCTCGTTACCGTGGAGTATCAAATGACGTTGTTGTTCTAATTTATTTGAGTTGATCCAGTTGGATTCAATCTTATTGAAATCATAAAAACCAATTAGATAAATTGTGTTAGCACTATTTGCCGGTCTAGCGGTGATTCTGTTCGTGGCGTTGGTTGTCAATCCGAGCACGTAGTCTGTGGCTTTATCAATCAAATTTTTTGATTTAAGTTGCTCATGCCACGCATGCCAGAGCGTATGGACTATATTCGCTTCATTTCCCAGCGCGTTTGTAGGGAGTGCGTTTGTAGGGAGTGCGTTTGTAAAGAGCGCTCGTGTGGTTTCTATTTTATCAATGGGTGCGCCTTCTTTGGCATAATCTATACCGTAAGCGCGAGCAAGTTGACGAATGAATTCATCTATATTTTCGGGAAGTAATGTATTGCCGAGCGTCAGTTCATCAAAAAGTTGTAATAATTCATTCGTCAATGTCCAAGGGTTACCCTTACCGTATAAATCCGGGTGTTGAGAAAGTGCATCATATAAAATAAGTTCCCGGCAATAATCGTTAATAAGCACACTGTTAGTCTGTGACGTATCCGCCGTGACCCATTGTTGCAGGGTTATGATTTGCGGGCCAAGTAGCGCGGTGATATTGAATTTCTGAGCTTCGTCAAGCAATACTTTGCGTATACGGGTTGTGGCACAGGGGTCAGGAAGAATGATGAATACGTCGGCCAGATTCGGCAGTGAGGGTTGATGTGTTTCGAGTATTTGCGATGCAAGTGCGCTAACGGGGTCGTCCGCATATTGAATAAAATGAATTGAAACTGGACGTGATGTCAGTGTATCGCTTCCTATTTTGGTTTACTGAGCTTGATTTACTAAGTTGTTAGTAGAGACAGCTTATTTCTCAAGGTATTGTAGTTTGTCTTTTACGTCTTCCCATTTAGCTGCGTCTGCGGGCGCGGGTTTTATTTCTGTAATAACCGGCCACTTAGCAGCGAGTTCTTCATTTAATTGCAGAAAATGTTGTTGGTCATCTGGCACATCATCTTCAGCTAATATCGCATTAACCGGGCATTCGGGTTCACATAAGCTGCAATCGATACATTCTTCAGGATCAATCACCAGAAAATTAGGCCCTTCGTGAAAACAATCTACCGGGCATACTTCCACACAATCGGTATATTTACATTTAATACAACTTTCTACTACGACATAAGTCATTCAATTTTGCTCCGTTCATTTTATCGTATTTGTTACGGTGTTTTAACTGGGGCGCTATTTTACCGGTAGCCATTTTACAGGTATATGTGCCATTAGACGAGCGCTTAGTGCAGGTAAGCTCAGTTCATGCAAAACAGTCAAGGATTACCCGATTTTTCCAGTTCCTTTAGTTGGAACAGCTGTACCAGGGCTTCGCGAGGCGACAGATCGTTGGGGTCTATTTGTTTGAGTGCATCTGCCACAACAGATCGGTTAGGCGTTGCGGTGCTGCGGTTGTCGTCCGCCGCGAATAGCGACATTTGGTTAATTTTGGGGTTATTTTGTGTGTCAGAGGCATTGTTTTCCAACTGATACAGCTTTTCCCTGGCTTGTGCTATCACATTATCCGGGACGCCTGCTAATGCAGCCACTTGCAAGCCGTAACTTTGGTTAGCTGGTCCTTCTTTTACTGAGTACATAAAGACGATTTTTCCATTATGTTCTATCGCGTCTAGATGCACGTTGACGGCATTATTGGTCTCTTCAGGTAATGCGGTGAGTTCGAAGTAATGCGTGGCGAATAAAGTCAACGCGTTTACCTTGTCAGCAAGATGGTGGGCACAGGCCCAGGCTAATGACAATCCGTCAAAGGTGCTGGTGCCGCGGCCGATTTCATCCATTAATACCAGTGATTGCGCGGTTGCGTTGTGTAATATGTTCGCAGTTTCGGTCATTTCCACCATGAACGTGGAGCGTCCGCCAGCAAGGTCATCTGCTGAGCCAATGCGCGTGAAAATTCTGTCCACCGGCCCAATGAGGGCACTTTGGGCCGGTACAAAGCTGCCGATGTAAGCCAGTAACGTGATCAGTGCCGTCTGACGCATAAAGGTCGATTTGCCACCCATATTGGGGCCGGTAATAATTAACATTCTGCGCTTATCTTCAAATAATAAATCATTCGGTATGAAGGACGTCGTGAGCACATCCTCAACAACAAGATGGCGGCCTGCTGTAATCGCCATGCCTTGTTGATGATGCAGTTGTGGCTGTACCAAATTAAGTGTATTGGCCCGTTCGGCAAGATTACAAAGCACATCCAGTTCTGATAGTGCTGCTGCCGACGATTGCAGTCGCGCTAAATTGATATTAATTTTAGTCAGTAGTTCATCATATAGAAATTTTTCCTTTGCCAGAGCGCGTTCATTTGCACTGAGTACTTTTTCCTCGAATGCCTTTAATTCAGGTGTAATATAGCGTTCTGCCCCTTTGAGGGTTTGCCTTCTGATGTAATTATCCGGCACTTTGTCAGAATGGATTCGACTTAGCTCAATATAATAACCATGGACGCGGTTATAGTTTACTTTTAATGTATTCACGCCCGTGCGTTCGCGTTCCTGAATTTCCAGGTCAAGCAAATATTGTCCTGCATTTTCTTTTAGTGACCGCAGTTCGTCCAGTTCTGCATTGTAACCGTGTGCGATGACCCCGCCATCGCGGATTAATACCGGGGGCGTTTCAATGACGGCGCGATGCAGTAATTCAGTAAGAGTAGGAAAAGTACCAATGTGATCCTTGATGCTCTCAAGTAATATGGCATCATTAAAAGGGGATATTTCCGTTAATACTTTTTGTATTTCAGGTAATTGATCCAGCGCGTTGCGTAATTGAGACAAATCACGCGGGCGTGCAGATCTGATTGCAATGCGGGAAAGTATGCGCTCTACATCACCGATGCGGGTAAGAATTTCTTTTAATACCGAGTAATTTTCTTTTTCCAATAACGCATTAATCGCACCATGGCGTTGTCGAAGCATGCGATGATCCCGCAAGGGTCTGTTTATCCAGCGGCGTAACATGCGGCTGCCCATGGGCGTATTTGTTGCGTCTATTATGGATGCCAGCGTATTTTCTTTTCCGCCTGCCAGGTTTGTTTCCAACTCCAGATTGCGCCGCGTAGAGGCGTCCAGGATGATACTGTCTTCGCGTTGTTCGACTTTGATTGACTGAATATGCGATAGTGTGGTTTGTTGGGTGTCGCGGACATACTGTAATAAACACCCCGCAGCACAAAGCGCACTGCCCAGTGCCTGGCAACCAAATCCGGCAAGATCGTGTGTGCCGAATTGATTAGTCAATAACTTAACGGCTGTTTCAAATTCAAAGTACCAGGGTGGCTGTTTACGTAAACAAGCGTGGTTTGTTAAGAATTGAGGTGTTCTCAGGTCTTCGCTCATTAATAATTCAGCTGGTTTAATACGTTCCAGTTCGCTTTGCAATGCCTCTTCATCCAACCCTTCCATCACATGAAAGCGGCCACTGCTAATATCTATTGTGGCAATACCAAAAAGGCCATCGTGAAACTGTATTGCAGTTAGCAAACTGTCCTGACGCTCTTCCAACAGCGCTTCATCTGTCACGGTACCGGGCGTCACCACGCGCATCACTTTGCGTTCGACCGGTCCTTTGGATTTTGCCGGATCGCCGATTTGTTCACAGATCGCAACGGACTGTCCCTGTCTTACCAATTTAGCCAGGTAGGGATCAGCGGCGTGGTAAGGAATGCCTGCCATTGGAATAGGGTCACCATCGGATTTACCGCGTGCGGTCAGCGTAATATCCAGAAGTTGTGACGCTTTGCGCGCATCGTCAAAGAATAATTCATAGAAATCACCCATACGATAAAAAAGCAGCGTAGTGGGGTACTCCGCCTTAATGCGCAGGTATTGCTGCATCATTGGGGTGTGGTTTGCGGTTTTTTCCGTTGCATTGGCCATAAGCGGACCATTTTAACGGATTTAATAACGCATGTAATGGTGAGTAATTCTTCAACAGAATTGAGCTGTTACCGGGCCTGAGTTGATGCCTGGAAACTGTTGATGTCGTTCAGGAAATACTGATTTCACTGAAAATAATGAAGTGGTTATTATGTAGACAAGTTTGGGTAAAGGCGGGTTTAATTTTTCAGCGAAGATGATAAAGTCACTTGAATAAATTCACATCGTATTGGCGTGTGTTCATCAATTCACTTTATTCAGTAACCGATGTCATGGTCGCCAGCCGTGATGACCCGCGTTCGTATGCAAACAACAGCCTGGGTACGATCACGTCCGGACGATGGCTACGTGCCACCTCGATCGCTTCGCGACCGGTGCCAACCTCGGCCACAACGTCGATGTCATCCTGGTGTTCGAGGACCATAGCAAATCCGCCACGTCCCAATGCCTGATCATCAACAACGGCGACACGAATCCTCAATTGGAGGGTATAGAAGATCAAGAGGTATTGGTAACATTCCAAGGGCCGCACGATTGTGTTTCTCCTTCTTGGTATAATTCGCCAGGCGTGCCAACTTGGAATTATCAATCTGTTCATATTTATGGAAAGCCAAGGTGTTAACTCAACTAAAACGTTAATTTTTTTAATAACTTATATATGCTAGTGTTTAACAAAATCAACGAGAGTTGTTATGTTACGACCTATAGTTATCGGACCAGCGTCAAGGTTTTCAGCGGGCGAACCTAGTCTGTTTACCCAAACGGTAGGATATCCAAACCAACTGGCTCCAACCGCATCCCATGCACCAAAAGCAGCAAAGGCAATATTTTTCTTCGGTAGTTTAAAGGCATCGATGCCCATTTGATAGGCGCGAGGATCTGGTTTAAATGCATTAACATTATCTGTAGTAAGATAGAACTCAAATGCATCCTCAATACCCGAATTTTTGGTATTGATACGAAGCATTTCTTCGGTCAGGTTTGATAGAAACGCAATACGGATACCTTGGTCTTTGAATATTTGTAAGGCTTTACTGACATCTGGCCAAGGTTTTAATTGTAGCCAAATGCCAATTAATTGGTCTCGGTTATCTGCATTTAATTTTACTTTAAACTGGGTTGCAGTATAGTCAAGGGCATCGCCAATTATTGCGTAAAAACTTTTATACCGCGCCCCATTCGTTCGTAGCCAGGTATAGGCAAATATCTTATTAAACCAAGCCTTACTAAATGTTTTGCCTTGTTCTGGGTACAGAGTTTTTACTAAACCAAGAATTGGTCTGGGGTCAAATATCGGGAATCCATCAAAAGCGATGGCTTTGATATTGGTTTGAGTGGTTGTAGCCCAAGCTGTATTCGTTAGGGGATTAGATAGAGCCAACCCAAATGTTGATGCGCCTGCGGCTATTGATAAAAATTGTCTGCGGTTCATATAAAGACTCCAAGTTGGTGAGCTGTACTTGAACATTAAGACAGTATTGGCTATGGTAAGTTCCGATTATAAAAGATGTGCACATGTAGATTATAAATACTTTACACAGCGTATTGTTTGAGAGGTGCTAAGCATTTTCACCGGGTATTTAATTAGCATCGCAACATAACATGGCGTTCGTCGCGTCAAGCTAAACCGAGAATCATGGGATTAGGGAGGAGCCGATGAAAGTGATTATTATTACCCAACAGATGAGGATGAAAAAAAGAAATGGAAAAATTGATATTGTTTATGTTCGGTTTTCTTGTCTCCGTCAGTTTTGTTCATGCGGAAGGTTTTACCTTGTCTAGCCCTGATGTTGCTGGACAATTATCAAGCGCACAAGTATTCAATAATTTTGGTTGTAGCGGAAAAAATATTTCTCCAAAACTTAGTTGGAAAAATGCACCGAAAGGCACAAAGAGTTTTGCTGTGACTGTATATGACCCTGATGCGCCTACAGGAAGTGGTTGGTGGCACTGGGTGATATTCGATATACCCATTAGCACTCTATCTTTACAG